>CAZXIR010000055.1:9179-14259 GCA_964640845.1 uncultured Syntrophomonas sp. | reverse complement strand
TAAGCCATAATATAAAAGGAATAAGGTAGATATTTATGAATGATATGTTAAAATATCTCATTATCATAACCTTGTGTTATTATTTGGTCAAAGGATTAATATATCTGATATTATGGCAGGCTACCAAGAAGGTGGAACAGCATGCAAGAGAAGCTAAGCAGAAGCAGAAGCAAAAGAAATTCAAGCGGGGAAAAGATGGATGGTATATTGATGATGAAGGTGATTGAGGTAACTGCTGGGTAGTAGTTACAGCAATCAATGGAGGGATAGTAAAATGAGTAGTGGGCTGATGATGGTTATAGCTGCAGTGTTTATTATCACTATTACTTTTAGTATGCTTATATTACGACAGTTTAGTTCATTTGAAAAGAAAGCCATGAAGGCTAAAATCCGGCAGGAGAAGTATATTCAAGAGTATTTAGCTGCCAAATTGGAAGAGGAAAAGAAACTGGCTGAAGAAGACCAAGAAACAGTCACTGATGAGAGCAAGATAAACTAAATCCCACCTGCCGGTAAATAAGGGTTTTTAAACCAACATGAAATAGCAGTAAAAATGAGGATGTCAAAACGAGGACCAAGCCCATAAAAGAGCGTCTGTCCTCGTCTATTCATCTTATATAGCAAGGAAGTCTTTAATCCTGACCAAGTTTGGGATTTTTTTGTTATTAGAGATAAAACAAACACCCTGGAATAAATGAGTATGCAATGGGTAACAATTTTTATAAGTAAAGTCCGGGGGAGAGATCTTAATGAAAAAAGTATTAATATATTTAATGGTATTTGCCTTTTTATGTATGGCTAGTGGATATGGCATTGATTATTTGGTTTACAATAGAATCGATCACCAATCTCCATATTCCCTATCATTTGCATCAATAGGTGCAATTTCACTCGAATCACGTCTCGATTGCTGGGCAAAAATAAACTATAAGCTTTCTCAGGAGGAATTGGACAAACAATCTAAGGAAATCTTAAGTATCCTGGGAATTGACCATCCAAAGATTATTCAAAATAATCAAGCGTCAGACTGTCTAATTAATTATACCTCTCAAACAGGCCGCCTTACATATTCTATATCGGCCGAAACTGACAGCGATAAAAACGAGACTTATTTTCTTCTCCATGTTATCAGCCTGGATCAAAATTATGATTTGGAAAAGATTGAAGAAAAGCTGAGGGACAGTAATCTTAACTGGCAATATTACTATCTTTATACGGGCAAGATTGATCATTATGTGGACGGGGAGTCAAGAATTAAATTAATAAGTGTAATATTGGAAAATATGAGAGCCGAAGCGAGTGAAGTATATGAGGACCAATATATGACTAGTAGTACTGCATACACCCCACTGTTTGATAACAGCGTCACCGTGCAGAGCCAAAAATACAATTTACAAGTAGCCGCTAAGAGTACATCTCAGCAGCAGCAGGCAATTATATATATCGGACAGCCGCTAATTATCGGAGATTATTAATGTCAGGAGGTGATGGTTTTGGAAATAGCAGTTGCAGGTAAAGCTACATTACAAGGAGATATCCAGATCAGTACTTCCAAGAACGCCACCTTACCTATTTTGATAGCATCTTTATTAAGTGAAGATAAGATAACCATTAATATGGTGCCGGAAATCAATGATGTGGAAATAGTCAAGAGGTTGCTCGAGAATTTAGGAGCTGAAATTGTCAAGACCGATAATTCTTTATGTATTAGGAGTTTTATTAGCAACATCTATCCTGACTATGATTTAGTCAGACAAATCAGAGCATCCCTACTATTAATGGGACCACTTCTAGCCACCCGTAAAATTGTTAAGATATCCTTGCCAGGCGGCTGTGCTATTGGAAGCCGACCGATTGATTTACACTTAAAAGGTTTCGAAGCACTGGGAGCTCAAATTAGATTAACCGGGGGCAATGTCATCGCCGAGGCTCGTGAACTCAAAGGGAACCATATATACCTGGATTTTCCAAGTGTAGGAGCAACTGAAAACTTAATGATGGCAGCAGCATTGGCAGAAGGTGTCACCTATATTGAAAATGCTGCACTGGAGCCAGAAGTAGTAGATTTGGCCAACTTTATTAATAGTATGGGAGGACAAGTTCATGCAGCAGGCAGCAATTTAATTAGAATAGAAGGACAAAACAAACTGCATGGTTCAACCTACACCCCTATTCCGGACCGAATAGAAGCTGGGACCTATATGGTGGCAGCAGCAGCAACTGGAGGCAATCTACTTATTAAAAATGTAATTCCTGAACATATTAAGGCCACTACTGCAAAGCTGGTAGAAAGCGGTGCCCAGGTAGATGAAATGGATCGTGAAATAAGGGTGCAAAGAAATGCTCCGATAAAACCAATATATATTAAAACTTTACCTTATCCAGGGTTTCCTACGGATATGCAAGCCCAATTTATGGCGTATTTAAGCCATGCCACAGGAAGTAGCGTAATAACTGAGTCAGTTTTCGAAAACCGTTTTATGCATACCCAGGAATTGATGCGTATGGGAGCCAATATAAAGATTGAAGGAAGAACGGCTATCATTAAGGGGGTCTCAGAACTAGGTGCTGCTTCTGTAAAAGCAACTGATTTGAGGGCTGGAGCGGCCCTCTTGATTGCCGGTCTAATGTCTAAAGGCACCACCTATATTAGCAACAGTCACCATATTAATAGAGGCTATGAAAATATTGTGGATAAACTAAACCAGGTGGGAGCCAATATTTACAGAAATTAATATCTGTAGGACCGGGCATATTTATTAATCGATTTTAATAATATTAATACATGATTAACAAAAAACTAGTAATAAAAGTAATGATATTAAGCATAGTGGGGGTAGTAGCAGCACTTTGGATATCTTATGGTCATCAAAATCATTCCTCAAAAAAAATTCCCCAACCTATAATAAAATTATATCTTCATGAATCAAAGAAAATAATTGAATTAGAGATAGAACAATATGTATGCGGCGTGGTAGCAGCGGAAATGCCGGCTTCTTTTGACCTGGAAGCATTAAAGGCTCAGGCCTTGTGTGCGCGCACTTATGCCTGTAAAAAAATAATAGAGAACAGATCATATCCACTAGGGGCCAATTTATCTGATGATATCACTTGTTGTCAGGCTTATGTCCCCTGGTCCCAATTTAAAGAACTACACCCTGCCCAATATGAGAAACTGAAGGCTAAAATTGAGTTGGCCGTTTTCTCCACTGAAGGCGAATTAATTATGTATAAGAACCACCCCATAGATGCGCTTTATCATTCGACTTGCGGAGGAAAAACAGAAAGTGCTGCTGCAGTTTGGGGGAATGAAATTCCTTACCTCCAATCTGTCAAGTGCCCTTATTGCTATGCCTCAAATTATTACGAAACCTGCCAGGTTATTTCCTGCCAGGATATAAATGATATTAGCGGTTTACTGACTGGCAAGAGTCCCCATATAGAAATAAGCCAAAAAAGCCAGAGTGGAAGAGCTCGAGAAGTCATGGTAAACGATCAGGAAATATCAGCCAGTAAATTTCGTCAGCTATTTACGCTTCCTTCAACTTACTGGGAATTCAAAATCGATAAAGATGAATTGATCATCAACAGCAGAGGATATGGTCATGGAGTGGGATTGTGTCAATATGGAGCAAACGGGATGGCATTGGATGGCAAAAGTTATATAGAAATAATTTCCCACTATTATAAAGACACCAAAATAGTCAAGTTAAAGTATGAATCTTCTTAAAATATGTATCTGTTAATAAAAATAAGTCGCCAGAAAGTTCTTCCCGGAGAGCCAGTTGAATATATTTAAATAATTTAACTGGCGGGAGGACTAGGATGCAAAATTACATTAGAAAAAGAGCAGTCCGTATTGCAAATCACATAGTGAAAACATCTAATACGGTTAGACAGACGGCAACTGTTTTCGGAATCTCCAAAAGCACCGTGCACAAAGATGTATCGGAGCGCCTTCCTCGGATAGATGTAAAGCTAGCCGAGGAGGTAAAGCAGATACTGGAAAAAAACAAGGCTGAACGTCATATTAGAGGAGGGGAAGCTACTCGACAGAAATATGCTGCCAATAGCCAGCAATTAACTGTATAAGAAATTTAATCTAATAATAGTAAAGAAAAGAAATAATAATGGTATAATTATGAAAAATGTCGAGGAGGGCCTTGCTAACCATGTTATTAGCCAGCGAGGATATTGGAATTGATCTTGGAACAGCTAGTGTATTAGTTTTTAAAAGAGGTAAAGGTATTGTATTACATGAACCATCAGTTGTAGCTATAGACAAAAATACCAATAAAATAATTGCCGTAGGAGAAGCTGCTCGTCAGATGTTAGGAAGGACCCCGGGTCATATAGTCGCTATCCGGCCTTTAAAAGACGGTGTTATTGCCGATTATGATACAACTGAAAAAATGTTAACTTATTTTATTAAACAAGCTATTGGACGCAGATATCTTTTCAAACCTCGAGTCATTGTATGTATTCCTACTGGAGCTACAGATGTAGAAGAGCGGGCTGTTAATCAGGCTACCTTATCTTCTGGTGCCCGGCAGGCGTATATCGTTGAAGAACCTCTAGCTGCAGCTCTAGGTGCAGGGGTAAACATAGCAGATGCCAGTGGTAATATGGTGGTGGATATAGGGGGAGGGACTTCTGACGTTGCGGTTCTTTCACTAGGGGGTATTGTATGCGATGCCTCGCTTAGAGTTGGTGGGGACAAGTTCGATGAAGCCATAATCAGGTATATTCGCAGAGAATACAATCTGCTGATTGGAGAACGTACTGCTGAAGAAATCAAAATAAGAGTAGGAACCGCTTATGTAACTGATGACAGTATGCATCGATCTATGGAAGTAAGGGGCAGGGACCTTCTGACCGGACTTCCTAAAAATATTCAGGTAAGTTCTAAAGAGAGTTTTAAAGCCATGCAGGAACCGATTGAAGCCATCATTGAAGGGGTGAAAAAAGTTCTGGAGATTACCCCCCCTGAATTAGCAGCTGATATAGTTAACAATGGCATAGTAATGACCGGGGGAGGCTCACTATTACATGGTTTGGATATATTGCTGTCCAAAGAGAC
>CAZXIR010000055.1:0-9079 GCA_964640845.1 uncultured Syntrophomonas sp. | reverse complement strand
AAAATGCCTGGGGAAATCAGTTATAATACTAATATAATAATTTAGAAAAGAGGATCGATATGCCTAACCGTAAAAAGGCTAATATACTAGGTTGCGGGATTGATTTATTTAACATTACTGAAACTATGGAACGACTAAAGTATTTAATTGAATCCGGCTCAGGTGAACAGGTTATTACTTTAAATGCAGAGATAGTCTATACGGCTATGAAAGACAGGCAACTGCAAGCAATTATTAATTCGGCCAGTCTAGTAACTCCTGACGGAATTGGGATTGTATGGGCCAGTCGTCTGATGGGATATGATATAAGTGAGCGAATAACTGGAATTGATTTGATTTATAAAATAAGTGAGAAAGCGGTAGGGCAAGGATGGACAATTTTCCTGCTGGGTGCCTCGCCAGGCATGGCCCATAAAGCGGCTTGCAATTTATCTACACTATATCCAGGCTTGCAGATAGCAGGAAGTGATCACGGATTCCACAAACCCGAGGATATGCACAAGGTAATAAACGGCATCAACCTGGCTAGGCCGCACATTTTATTAGTAGCTTTAGGAGCTCCCAGGCAGGAGTATTGGATTAACCAATATAAGGACCAATTAAAGGTACCGGTCTGTATTGGCGTTGGAGGGAGTTTTGACGTTATAGCCGGGGAGAAAAAGAGAGCTCCAGAATGGTTTATTAGACTTAATCTGGAGTGGTTGTACCGGCTGATTTCAGAACCAGCGCGGATAAAAAGACAAACAGTACTGCCGCTATTTGTCCTTCAGGTATTAAAAAGCAAATATCTGCGAAATTAAAACAGAACAGGCGGACAAGTTCCTTCTCCCATTTAACAAATTCAAGGGGAGAAGGAGCTTGTCTTCCTGTTTTGTTATGTATAAGTTGATAAGGAATAATTAATCCTGTTAAGTAGGGCTTTATTTTTTTGCAGATAACTATTATAATTAACCCTATAGTCAAATAAAGTCAAATGGGAGATGGCCATGAAAAAAAGCCTAGCAGATAAGATAGAACAGTATATAAAAGTATTGATAGATAGAAGTGCAGAACAACAAATTGAGATACAGCGAGTAGAACTGGCCGAGACTTTTTCCTGTGTACCTTCTCAGGTAACCTATGTTATTGCTACCAGGTTCCAGGAAAAGTACGGTTACCTTACTGAAAGCAGGAGAGGCGGTAAAGGTTTTGTGCGTATAACTCGTTTTACCATCAGCAGTGATACCTGTACCATAATGGACGGAGACAGACTGTTCGACTATATTAATGAGCTAATGGAAAAAAGGATGCTGGGCAGTAATGAGGGTAACATGCTAAAACATATTGTGTTATCGGTATCCAGTGAATTGGCTGATGAACAGCGAAAACATCTGTATAATTCAGTAGCTCGGGCTCTTTCCGATTACTTGAAATTAAATTGAAAAACTTTAGGAGGCTAAACTATGTTTTGCGATGACTGCAAGCAAAAACCAGCAACGGTACATTTGACCCAAATGATAAATGGCAAAAAAATAGATGTGCATTTATGTACTGAATGTGCAGCCAACAAGGGGTTTTTGCTATTTGATAATGATAAAAAGTTTTCCATACCGAATTTTTTGGGTAGTTTCTTAGGTGGTGATTTTAACCTGCATGATGTACCCTCACTTGCAAGTATTGGCAATTGTAACAATTGCGGAATGAGTTTTTCTGACATTCGTCAGACAGGCAAATTGGGGTGTTCGGAATGCTATAAGGCCTTTGATAGCGAGTTGGAGCCAACCCTGAGGCGTATCCACGGTAACAGCAATCATATAGGCAAGATACCAGTACGGGGGGGCGAAAGGGTTTCCTTGAAAAAGGAAATGGGAGGATTGAAATTAGAACTTCAGCAAGCGATAAAGGAAGAAAACTATGAACAAGCAGCTGAGATCAGAGATAAAATCAAGGATTTGGAAAAAATTATTGATGAGGAGGGTAGCAGGTGAGGGAAAACGATTTATTAAACGGTGACTTTGTAGCATGGATGGATTCTACAGCCGGATTGGAATCTGATATCGTAATTAGCAGCCGCATTCGTCTAGCTCGAAACCTTTCGTATATTACTTTCCCCTATTTTATGAATGCGGAAAGTGGCAATAAATCTATGGAGCAGATATCTGAAGCTTGGAAAAAAAGTGACAGTGAACTGTTATCCGGAATGGATTTAATAACTTTTGACCAGATATCTTCCCTGGATCGACAGATATTAGTTGAGAAACACTTGATAAGTCCGGAACATGGCTTATCACAAGAATCTTATAGAGGCTTATTGGTCAGTAAAGACGGATCAATTGCCATAATGATTAATGAAGAAGACCATCTGCGCTTACAGTGTTTGTTGCCTGGCTTACAGTTGGAAAAGTGCTATGAATTGGCTCAGGAAATAGATGATGAATTAGAGAAAAGACTTGATTTTGCATTTGATGAACGCCGGGGTTATTTAACCTCCTGTCCTACTAATGTTGGAACCGGCATGCGGGCATCACTTATGCTCCATTTGCCAGGTATAGCTATCAGCGGACAAAGAACCAGGATATTTCAAAATATTAATCAACTGGGTATGACCGTTCGCGGTCTATATGGTGAAGGAACGGAGATTATTGGCAACTATGTACAACTATCCAACCAGGTTACTCTAGGCCAGACAGAAAGTGAAATCATAAGCAACCTGGGAATCATTAGCAGACAAATTGTAGAACAGGAGAAAATGCTCCGCAAAAGTTTGCAGGAAGACATGAAGTATCAATTGGAAGATCGAGTGGGACGCGCCTATGGGATATTGACTAATGCTCGGATAATGAATTCCAATGAAGCCTTAGCACTTCTATCAGATGTTCGTCTGGGAGTTGATTTGGGAATTATTAAGGGAATTAGCCCCTTTGTTATAAATCAAATGGTAGTGGCTATAAAACCTGCTCATCTGCAAAAAAGATCAGGTGGGGAAATGGAGGCCTTTATCCGGGATGTTAAGCGGGCCGAAGTTATCAAGGAGATTATGCTTAACAGCAGCAAGTAAAAAACATTAAATAACCAGCTTAAACAGCAAGGAAGGAGAATTAACTTGTTTAGAAGATTTACCCAAAGAGCAAGAAATGCGGTTATCCATGCACAAGAGGAAGCACGTCAGCTAAACCATTCAGCTATTGGAACCGAGCATATATTATTAGGGGTTTTGCGAGAAGGAGAAGGGGTAGGAGCTAAAGCCCTGATTAGTATGGGTACGGATCTTGAGAAAGTTCGGATAGAAGTAACCAAGTTGATAGGTGAGAAAGCTGATAGTCAGATGGCTGCTGGAGATTTGCCTATTACTCCAGGAGCCAAGAAGGTTTTCAATATGTCTTTCGAAGAGGCTAGGCTGCAGGGAGTAAATTACGTAGGCACTGAACACTTGCTTCTGGCTATATTGCATGAAGAAGACGGTGTAGCTGGTCAGGTATTATTATCCATGGGAGTAAAATTGGATGATTTAAGAGAACAAGTGCTGATACTTTTGGGAGGAGATACCCCGCTTGCTTACGACAATAACAATCTGGGGGATAATCAGGAGAACCAGGGGCCGTCCGCCCAGGCCAAAAGAAAACAGCGCAGTAAAACCCCGACCCTGGACTCCTTTAGTCGTGATTTAACCAAGGATGCTGGAGAAAGTAGACTGGATCCGGTGATAGGACGAGTTGCTGAAATAGAGAGAGTCATTCAAATTTTGTCCCGCAGAACAAAAAACAACCCGGTATTAATCGGTGATCCAGGGGTTGGCAAAACGGCTATAGTAGAAGGATTAGCTCAGAAAATTAATGAAAATCAGGTTCCAGAGATATTAGCCAACAAACGGGTGGTATCATTGGATTTAT
This sequence comes from uncultured Syntrophomonas sp., assembly GCA_964640845.1. Classification (GTDB taxonomy): domain Bacteria; phylum Bacillota; class Syntrophomonadia; order Syntrophomonadales; family Syntrophomonadaceae; genus JAAYJK01. The sequence continues at coordinate 5,210 of CAZXIR010000055.1, read as the reverse complement.
CTTCTATGATTGCCGGGACCAAGTATCGGGGTGAGTTTGAAGATCGACTCACCAAAATAGTTAATGAAATCAAGAGTGCAGGAGATGTAATCATATTTATTGATGAACTGCATACTATTGTAGGCGCAGGCGCAGCGGAGGGAGCCATTGATGCGGCTAATATTTTAAAACCATCTCTAGCCAGAGGGGAGTTCCAATGTGTGGGAGCCACCACTCTGGATGAATACCGAAAACACATTGAGAAAGATGCAGCACTGGAAAGAAGATTTCAACCTATTACAGTTGATGAACCGACTGTTGAGGAGAGTATAGACATCTTGAAGGGTCTGCGGGATCGCTATGAAGCTCATCATGGGGTTAAGATAAGCGATGAAGCCATCGAAGCAGCAGCCCGGCTCTCTGCCCGCTATATAAGTGATCGGTTTCTACCCGACAAAGCTATCGACCTTATTGATGAAGCATCTTCCCGGGTTCGACTGGCAAACTATATTCTGCCCGAGGAGTTAAAACAAAAGGAGCTGCGCTTGCAAGAACTGATAAAAGAAAAAGAGGAAGCAATAAATGGGCAGGAATATGAGAAAGCAGCCAAATTAAGAGATGAAGAACAAAAACTTAAAAATGAAGTAGATAGCGAACGCAAGGAATGGTTGAATCAGAGGAGTTTACAATTCGGTTCGGTTGGAGAAGAAGAGATAGCCGAGATAGTAGGTAGCTGGACAGGTATTCCGGTAAGCAAGCTAGCAGCTGAGGAAAGTGAAAGACTGGTTAACCTGGAGGGAGTACTGCATAAGAGACTGGTTGGACAAAGTGAGGCGGTAAAAGCTGTATCCCGGGCAGTAAGAAGAGCTCGAGCTGGGTTGAAAAATCCCAAAAGACCCATTGGTTCATTTGTTTTCCTGGGACCAACAGGGGTAGGAAAGACTGAACTGGCCAGATCCTTGGCAGAAGCTATGTTCGGCAGTGAGGATGCCATTATTCGGTTGGATATGTCTGAATATATGGAAAAACATGCAGTTTCCCGCATGATAGGTTCTCCCCCAGGGTATGTGGGCTATGATGAAGGGGGACAGCTTACCGAACGGGTTAGAAGAAAGCCCTATTCAGTAATACTGTTGGATGAAATAGAGAAGGCCCACCCAGATGTATTCAATATTTTACTTCAGGTACTGGAAGATGGGCGCTTAACCGACGGTCATGGCAGAACTGTAGATTTCAGGAATACGGTAGTAATCATGACCTCTAATGTAGGCGCTGAGTTTATTAAACAAAGTAAACAGGTAGGTTTCAATCGGGCTATAGACGAAGCAGAGAATTATAACCAGATGAAGAGCCGGGTAATGGAGCAGCTAAAAAACACTTTCCGGCCGGAATTTATTAATCGGGTAGATGAGATGATAGTCTTTCAAAACCTATCTGATGAAGATTTGATAAGAATAATAGACCTGTTGTTAAAAGACCTGGAACAGAGAGTAGAAGAAAACGGATACCACATGGAGATCAGAGATGGAGCCAGAAAACTGATCATGAAGGAAGGATATGATCCCAGTTATGGAGCCCGTCCACTTAAGAGAGCCCTACAAAAACTGGTAGAAGATGGTATTTCGGAAGAAATTTTGAAAAAAAATGTTCTTCCTGGTGATAAAATACTGGTCGATGCAGTAGATGAAAAAATGATCATTACCAAAGGATAGAAAATTATTGGTAGTAGAAGAAGGCATCGATTGGTGTTCCTTGCAACCGATGATAATTGATTAATTACAACTTAGTTTTGGAAGAAGCTCGCCAAATGAGGAAAACTAAAGGATTACCAGCTTATGTTCGTGAAGCAATGTACCAAAAAGCCCGCTCAATAAACGTATAGTACGTCTAGAAGGTGGGCTTTTTCATATCTTGAGCGCAGTGAGCTAAAAAGTGGTCCTGTGAGGTCTTATTATTGAACTTCATTTCCTTACAAATACAATGTAGTGAGCCCTTTTTTGCTGGGGGGTGTAGTTATCGGCCTTCAATTTGAAATTTAGAACAATAAATTTAATTAAATTATAAAAATATTAAGCAAATATACTATAAAGTTACTATTTCTACAATTTCGTTATGGGTCTTTAGGGTATAATGTTCTAATAAGGAGAGCATTATGGGTAAAATTATTAGTAAGTTTATATGCAATGAATGTGCTTATGAAAGTATAAAATGGCTGGGCAAGTGCCCAGGTTGTGGATCATGGAATACCCTGATAGAGGAAAGAGTGGAGAAAAAACCTCAGATTATTAATAAAAAACAGGTACAAGCCATTTCATTAACATCGATTTCCAGTCACGATATCAAGCGGTTTAGTAGTGGCATCGGGGAACTGGACCGGGTGCTTGGGGGTGGCATAGTTCCTGGTTCGATAATATTACTGGGAGGAGATCCGGGTATAGGTAAGTCCACCCTATTATTACAGGTGGCCAACCATATTGGAACAAATGGAGCAAAGGTTATCTATTTGTCTGGAGAAGAATCGTTAAAGCAAATTCGACTGCGGTCACTGCGGCTAAACATAAACAATGAAAACATCTATTTGTTAAATGAACAGGAAATAGATCTCTTAGAAGGATATATTAGAGATATTAATCCAGGACTTATCATTATTGATTCTATACAAACGGTTCATTCTCAACATATATCGTCCATTCCCGGAAGTGTAGCACAATTAAGGGAATGCACTGCTAGAATAACCGAAATAGCCAAGAAAACGGAAAAAGCTTTTTTCCTGATAGGACATGTAACGAAAGAAGGTTCTATAGCTGGACCCCGGGTTCTGGAACATATGGTTGATGTAGTTATTTATTTTGAAGGGGATAATAATTACTGGTTCCGCTTGTTAAGAGGAATAAAGAACCGTTTTGGTTCTACTAATGAAATAGGATTGATGGAGATGAGGAGCGAAGGCTTGGTTGAAGTTCTGGATCCTTCCGAAATATTATTGGGCTCCGGAGATAATTCTATAGGTACCGCTATTACCTCCAGCTTTGAAGGAAGCCGGCCCCTGCTGATTGAAGTACAATCGCTGGTATCTTCTTCCGGGCCAGGATATCCTCGTCGGATGGCGTCAGGTATTGACCAAAACCGGCTATCTTTAATTATTGCGGTATTGGAGAAACTTCGAGGGTATAATTTATCCGCCTATGATGTATATCTGCGGGTAACTGGAGGACTGTTTATTAAAGACCCCGCCGCTGATTTGGGGATTGCTGCAGCCATTGTATCCAGTTATAAGGACTGTCAGCTTCCTGCGAACACTATTTTCATAGGGGAAGTAGGATTATCCGGACAGGTTAGAGCGGTTTCATTTATCGAAGCTAGACTTAAAGAAGCATTAAAGCTAGGGTATAAACGAGCGGCGGTTCCAGCTGGAGTGAACTACACCCAGAATTCCAAGCTGGATGTTTATCCACTGTCTACATTAGACGATTTAATAGATTTTATCAATAAGGAGTGATCGGGGTGGAAGAAATCTACAAGGGCGAGTTTCGTAAATATCTTAAAATGCTGGCTCCGGGGAGTATTTTTAGGATCGGGGTGGAAAATATTCTTCAGGCCAACACCGGTGGACTGGTAGTGGTAGGAGATTCGCCGCAGTTAATGGAATTGGTTAGCGGTGGCTTTAATATAAATTGCGAATATTCTCCCGCTCGATTATACGAACTTGCCAAAATGGATGGCGCCCTTATAATGAACAGTGATGCCTCCCGGATACTGATTGCTAATGCTCAGTTAGACCCTGATCCTGCACTACCATCCAATGAAACGGGGATTCGTCATCGTACCGCTCAAAGAGTTGCATTGCAGACCGGGGAATTGGTAGTTGCCATATCCCAGCGTAGGAAAGTTGTTACCTTATATCAGCGCAATATTACCTTTCGCTTAAGAGATATAGAACCCATTTTAATCAAAGCTAATCAGGCCCTTCAGACCTTGGAAAAATACCGCAACGTATTATTCAAGGAAATGCAGCGGTTGGGCGGGTTGGAATTCGAGGATATGGTTACCGTATCAGAAGTATGTGAAGTGGTAAAAAGAGCAGTAAGAGTGCTCAATATTGCCAAGGAAATAGAAAATTATATTGCAGAACTAGGGACTGAAGGAAGACTGGTTAAAATGCAGCTGGACGAAATGACGGCCAATGTAGAAGAAGAAGCACTGTATATTATACAGGATTATTCTAATAATGCCGATAAAACACCACGCGGAATAATGGACAATTTATTAAGGGCTTTTGAAGATGACATATCCGATTCAATGTTTATATCCAGAAATCTCTCCCTGGGTACGGCCAGCAGTCATATGGAGCAGTCCATCTCCCCCCGCGGATACCGAATGCTACAGAAACTGCCGCGGTTGCCGGTGTCAGTTATTGATAATCTGATGGCACGATTTGCCCTTTTAAGTGACGTACTTAAAGCCAGTCTGGAGGATTTAGACGAAGTTGAGGGAATAGGAGAAGTAAGAGCAAAATACATTAAAAACGGGCTCAAGCGCATGAAAGAACAGCTATTACTGGAATATATGATGTAAGGTGGTACCTAACAAACTAACTATGGTGGTGTCTAACAAACTAACTTATATCGGCGGGTGCCAGGAACCTAACATTCTAACTTATTCTCCAGGAACTCAGATGAATAAGTTAGAATGTTAGGTTCCTGGCACCACCATCGTTAGTTGGTTAGACACCACCATCGTTTGTTAGGCACCACCCATAAAAATAGCGGAGAATTAGATTCTCCGCTTAGTTATTTTAGTAGTGATTAACTTCGCAAATTAGGTTAAGTTAAAGACTCCAAGAGCACTGGCTTTTTTGTATTCTTCTAGAAAAACATCATAAAGGTTTAAATCAAGGGTATTGCATAAAGCCGCTGAATAAAACAGTAGTTTTCCCATTTCACTGACTATCACATCTTCACAACCGGGACAGAGCTCTCCTCGCAGGTGGTTATCCAGGCACTTTTTTAACTCCTCAAAGGAATCGATATGATCTGGAACCTGAACTTTCTCCGCATTAATGGAGACACAACCGCAGTCAGTGACTGATTTTACTACTGCTCTATTTACCCGGCAGGCAGATTCAGATAATTTAGAAAGAATATCGAGTATGCTACGGTGTCTTATGAGTAAGTCACCTACTACATTCTGAAACTCATCACAAATCAAGTCCTTCACGAAAGACCTGCCCC
>CAZXIR010000054.1:0-14266 GCA_964640845.1 uncultured Syntrophomonas sp. | reverse complement strand
ATGTCGTGTAAAATCGGGAATGATATTAAACATAAGTATGTGACTGAAAGGAAAATGGCACAAATGGAACAGAACACCGGAAATAACGGCAATCCACAAACGTATTTCTTGCTTACCTATGGCTGTCAGATGAACGTACGTGATTCTGAAGTAATAGCCGGCATTCTGGAAGGAGCAGGTTATATTCTGGCTCCTAAATTAGAAGAAGCAGATCTGGTGGTTTTTAATACCTGTAGTGTACGTCATTCTGCCGAGAACAAGGTCTATGGCAAGTTGGGGGAAGTATCTCTTTTAAAGAGGAAGAATCCTGATTTGCTAATTGCGGTAGGGGGATGTATGTCTCAGTTGGATAATGTTAGAAAACGATTGAAGAAACAAAAAGTTGATATTGTGTTTGGCACTCATAACCTCCATGAATTGCCTCATTTGATAGAACAGGTCCGGACAACCGGTTCGCGGATAGTCCAGGTCTATGACCAGGAAGGGGACATGGTGGAAAACCTCCCCTCCCATCGCCAAGGGGGTATAAGTGCTTTTGTAAATATTATGTATGGCTGCAACAATTTTTGTAGTTATTGCATCGTTCCTTTTACCAGAGGACGAGAACGAAGCCGAATGCCGGCTGATATTGTTACGGAAATCAACCAACTTGCTGAGCAGGGCTATAAGGAAGTTACTTTGTTAGGTCAGAATGTGAACTCTTATGGGCGAGGTTTACCGGAATCATATGATTTTGCTGATCTCCTGCAATTGGTGAATGGTATAGAGGGTATCGATAGAATACGTTTTACCACCTCCCATCCCCGGGATATGACTGATAAGTTGATCGATGCCATCGCTGCCCAGCCGAAAGTATGTGAGCATATTCATGTAGCTATGCAATCGGGCAGCAATCATATATTGGAACGGATGAACCGTGGTTATACCAGAGATCACTACCTGAATAGAACCCAAAGGATCAGGGACACCATTCCCGGGGCAGCCATTACTACCGATATCATCGTGGGGTTTCCCGGAGAGAGTGACTCGGATTTCCTGGATACTATAGATATGGTCAATAAAGTTCGTTTTGATGCAGCCTTTACTTTTATGTATTCAGTTCGTTCTGGTACCAAGGCTGCCAATCTGGATGATCAAGTACCTCTGGAGGTCCGCCGGGAGCGCCTGATAAGACTGAATAAGATACAGTATGCAATTGCCCGAGAAATTAACCAGTCACTGGAAGGCACTATCCAGGAGGTTTTAGTTGAAGGCGGGAGCAAAACAGATGAAGAGAAGCTATCTGCCCGTACCCGTACCAATCGTATCGTAATATTTTCTGGCCCAAAAGACTTAATAGGACGAGTAATTAATGTTAGAATAACAGAAGCAAGGACTTTTTCTTTATACGGAGAACTCCTGTGATCTGTATTAATTATAAGGGGGATAAAAGGTTTGTTAAAAGAAGATATTATTAAACTGGCGTTTGATCTGGGGACATCTATTGGTGACTCTGAGGAGATAATTCTGTTAAAGCAATTGCAGGATCGCTTGAATGAAGATTTTGAAGCATCTAACCTGATTATGAAATACAAGGATGCAAAAATGAAAATGGACCATAAAATGAGTGATGGTCTGATAATAACCAAAGCGGAAGAAGATCATATTGAGATACTGGAGCAGCAGTTGAGCAATAATGCTTTGCTGCAGGAAATGATGTCGGCTCAGGAAAAGTTTGATAATCTGATGCAGGCCATATATTATGCTATGAATCAAGCTATAACCGGCAGTTGTGGCGGTTCTTGCGCTTCCTGTGATAAGGGTTGCTCATAATATCTGCCGGGCTGCATAAGTAGGACAATAAGACCTGGGTCACCGGGTCTTTCTTTTTACACCGATATCTTGACTGCAAATTATATATTCTAGGGGGTTCTTGAACTGACTGCTAAATATACACCGATGATGGAGCAATACCTGCAGGTAAAAGAACAGTATCAGGATTGTATCCTTTTCTTTCGCCTGGGAGATTTCTATGAGATGTTTTTCGATGATGCCAAAATTGCTTCCAAAGAGCTGGAAATAGTGTTAACAGGAAGAGATGGGGGACAGGAAAAGAAGATACCTATGTGTGGTATTCCTTATCATTCTGCCGATAATTACATAGCCCGATTAATCAATCGTGGTTATCGTATTGCTGTTTGCGAACAGGTAGAAGATCCGAAATCTACTAAAGGAATCGTTAAAAGAGAAGTTGTTAGAATAATAACTCCGGGGACGGTCATGGATGATAAGATTTTGGATGAAAACCAGAATAATTATCTGGCCGCCATTGTCAGTGAGGACTCTTGCAACGGTTTTGCCTACATAGACGTTTCTACCGGTGACTTCCGGGTGACCGAGTTCAAGGGAGAAGAACGAGGTTTCCAGTTAGAGAGTGAACTGCTTCGGGTAGCACCCAAAGAAGTATTGATTAATAATGACTCCAGCCTGGAACTGGAATGGCAGAAACCGGCTTTTTTATCTGATCATATGGCCATCAGCAACATCCCGGAAGATGTTCTAGGCTATGACCGGGCCCATGGTATATTAACCCGTCATTTTGCCGTCAACAGTCTGGATAGTTTCGGACTACAGGAATATCGCTGTGCCATAAAAGCTGCTGCAGCCATCATCGCTTTTTTGCACAATACTCATAAAAGCAGTCTGGGGCAAGTGCAGAGCTTAAGATTATATAATACCGGGTCCTATTTGGAGATGGATTATTACACTCGTCGCAATCTGGAATTGACGGTTACCATGCGGGATGGTAAAAGGGAAGGGTCTTTGTTGTCCATACTGGACGGATGCCGCACCGCTATGGGTAAGCGTATGCTCAAAAAGTGGATTGAACAGCCTTTAAAAAAGAAATCAGCCATAGAACGAAGGCTGGACGGGGTTCAGGAATTAAAGGATAATCTGTTCCTGCGGGATGAGCTAAAAACCTTACTGGATAATGTTTATGACCTGGAGCGAATTGCCGGCAAACTAGGCAGCGAGGTGGCTAATCCAAGAGATCTGCTGGCCTTGAAAAACTCACTACAGGCCCTACATCGGATACCGCCCGACTTTAACCAGCTTAAGAGTAAAATACTGGCTGAGATAGCGGCTATGGATAAGATGCCGGATCTATTGGATCTGATTGATATCAGTATTGATGATCAGGCACCCTTGACCGTAAAAGAGGGCCATATAATAAAGACCGGTTATAATAGTGAAATTGATGAATTGAAGCTGCTGTCAGAAAAAGGGTCCCTTTGGTTGATGGATTTTGAGGCGCGGGAAAAAGAGAAAACCGGCATTAAATTCCTTAAAGTAGGTTTTAACAAAGTTTTTGGTTATTATATAGAGGTAAGTAAGTCCAATATCAACCGTGTGCCGGCTGATTACATCCGCAAACAGACCCTGGTTAATACGGAAAGATATATTAGTGAAGAACTAAAGAATTATGAAGATAACATTTTAGGTTCCAGGGAACGGTTGTACGCTATTGAATATGAAGCATTTTTACAGATAAGACATGAATTAGCTGATCATATACCAAGGATCTTGGAAACGGCCCGGAAAGTGGCAGTATTGGATGTTCTATTCAGTCTGGCCGAAATCGCTTACAATAATGATTATGTTCGGCCATCTATCAACCACAGTGAAGCTATCGAAATAAAATCGGGCCGTCACCCGGTGGTGGAAAGGACTCTGGCCCAGACCCGTTTTGTGCCCAATGATACTCGCCTAGGAGCAAATGATAAGGTTTTTGCTATCATAACCGGACCCAATATGGGGGGCAAGAGTACCTATATGAGACAGATCGCGTTACTGGTCCTGATGGCTCAGATGGGCAGTTTTATACCCGCAGCAGCGGCTGATATAGGTATAGTGGACAAGATATTTACCCGGGTGGGGGCTTCTGATGATCTGGCTGCCGGGCATAGTACCTTTATGGTGGAAATGGTTGAAGTATCCAACATCCTCCACAATGCCAGCTCTAAGAGTCTCATTATCTTAGACGAAATTGGGCGGGGAACCAGTACCTATGATGGGATGAGTATCGCTCGGGCAGTCAGTGAATATATTCTGGAAAAGATTAAGGCTCGAACCTTATTTGCCACTCATTATCATGAGATCACTGACCTGGCTAATAAGTACCAAGAGGTTATTAATTTATCGGTTTCTGTTCATGAGAGTGATGACACGGTAGTATTTCTTAAAAAGGTCTTGCCCGGTAAAGCCGATAAAAGTTATGGCATTCATGTGGCCAGGCTGGCCGGACTGCCAGTGCCGGTGATTGAAAGGGCGCAGGCAGTACTGCTGGGGCTGGAGCAGGGACAAACCGTTACCCCCTATATGGAAAAGGTTTCCCAACCGTCTTTGTTTGCTGCTCAGAATCCAGTTTTAAGTGAACTGGAAGAACTTGATGTAAACGAGCTTACTCCCATAGATGCAATAAATTTGTTATATAAATGGAAACAGCTGTTAAGTTAATGTTCGCTCCGGGAAAAGCGCGTTAAATTACATAATGTGGGCGAAAATATTATTAACAGGAGGTGGCAATCATTGTTAATTGGAATTGATGTAGGTGGCACCTTTACCGATGGGGTACTATTCAGCAACGGCGAGATAGTAAGATCGGTGAAAAAGCCTACCGAAGAAGAAAACTTGAAGAACAGCCTGCTGCAAGTATTGGATGAACTGCTCGATAAGGAAGACCCAGCCCAGATCCAAAGGATTGTTCTCAGTACTACTCTGGTTACTAATCTGCTGGCAACCGGGCGGGGTGAAAAGACTGCTCTGGTACTGCTGCCAGGTTATGGACTGCCCCATGACTCCTATGATATGGCCGGGGAAATACAGTTTCTGAAAGGAGCCATAGATTTTCGAGGCCGGGAGATTGAAAAACTTGATAAACAGGAAATCCAGAACCTGTTGGATTGGATCAAGACTTCAGGAATTACCAGGATTGCTGTGGCCTCCAAGTTCGCTCATCGCAATGACCTCCATGAACAATTCCTTAAAAAGAGGATACTGGAAGAATGTGCTGGAGTACAGGTATCAATTAGTTCTGAAATATCGGGTAAGCTTAATTTTCCCAGAAGAGCTGCCACAACATATTTTACCGCTATGACTATCGACCCTTGGAACCGGTTTGTGGATGAAATCGAAGCAGCCCTTAAAATCAGGGGAATTGAAACTCAGGTACATGTTTTAAAAGCAGATGGCGGCACTATGCCTCTGCAGACCTCCCGCACCAAACCATGTGAGACGGTGTTTTCCGGTCCGGCCGCCAGTACCATGGGAGGATCAGCCTTAACTAGAGACGATTTAAATTCGGTAGTAGTAGATGTGGGTGGTACTACTACTGACTTATCCCTTATTATCTCTGGTGAGCCCTTGTACGCATCCCGGGGAGCTTTAATAGAAGGTCATCTCACCCATGTTAATTCCTTTGCGGTGAGATCTATTGCCTTGGGCGGTGACAGCGTCATAACCACCCAAGGGGTTCAGACCTACCGGGTTGGTCCGGCAGCCTGTTTCGGCGGTGAAAAACCTACCGTAACTGATGCCTTCAACATTCATCTAAATCTCAATCTGGGTGAGGTATCCCAATCAAAATTATTAATGGAAGAAATAGCTGCCCAGCAACATTTGGACATGGCAGAACTCTGTTCGCAAATAGTAGAGGACGTTACCCAGAGACTTTATAAGGCAGTAAACGAGATGTTTTTAGAGTGGGAAAATGAACCGGCCTATAAGGTGTGGGAAGTAATCAATCAGCGTAAATTCACCCTGGATCGGGTTATCGGTATTGGCGCTGCTGCACCGGCTATGGTTCCAGCTCTGGCCCAGATGATGCAGGTGGATTCTTTTATCCATGCTTATTCTCCGGTGGCTAATGCCCTGGGAGCAGCAGTAGTAAGACCCACCCTTTCGGTAGAGTTGCATGCAGATACCCAGACTAAGAGATATACCCTTAATCCAGGTGCTAAAAGTGGAGAAATCGAAAAACCTAATAGTTTTCAACTGCTTCACGCCAAGGATATGGCTCTGCAGCATCTGCTCACTTTGGGGCAGGAACTGGGTATGGAGCAATACACCGATGACTGTTGTTTCTATTTAGAAGAACAGTTTAATATGATTCGGGGTTGGGATCGGACCGGCAAGCTATTTGAAGTGGGAATTCAAGTTGCACCTGGCTTTATTACAGAATTCAAGGGGGTGAAGATATGAAACCAACTGGTATATTATTCTTCCCGGCTTTCGACTGGGCTATATCTCCCACCCATCCGGAAAGGGAAGAAAGGCTTTTATATACCCGGGATCAGATATTTGAGGAAGGGATTATGGATCTTCCCCAGATAAGAGAATACAAGCCGGGCCTGGCCAGTCTAAAGGATATCGCCCGAGTGCACTTTTGCGTACCAAATGTTGAAGCCCAGATCACCGAAGCCCATCTGGTATCTTCCGGTTCAGCTCTGGTGATGGCTGATGCGGTAATGAAAGGTGAAGTGAAAAATGGTTTTGCCATCATAAGGCCACCGGGACATCATGCCATGACCGTAGCCCACGGAAACCGGGGGTTTTGTAATATCAATAACGAGGCCATTATGGTAGAATATCTGCGCCAGAAGTATGATGTAAAGCGTATTGCCATAGTTGACACCGATGTACACCATGGTGATGGAACCCAGGAAATATTTTACCATGATCCCGATGTCCTGTTCATATCCTTTCATCAGGACGGCAGAACTCTATACCCCGGTTCCGGTTTTATGGAAGAGGCCGGTGGTCCTTTAGCTTATGGAACTACCATAAATATTCCCTTGCTGCCGCGTACTACCGACACCGGTATTCATTATGTTTTGGATCACCTGGTCATGCCCATCCTGGAAGAATTCAAACCCGATATTATAGTAAACTCAGCCGGACAGGACAACCACTACAGTGACCCTCTGGCCAATATGGCATTTTCCGCCCAAGGATATGCCAGACTTAATCAGACTCTGGCTCCCGATATAGCAGTATTGGAGGGAGGCTATTCGGTTGAAACTGCCCTTCCTTATATTAATATGGGCATAATTATGGCTATGGCCGGGATTGACTATTCAAATTTGAGGGAACCTGACTACAATCGCAGCAGACTTAAAGAACCGGGCGGAAACATGGAGCGGATTTATAAGATTGTGGACACTCAACTGAAAACTTTCCGCAACCGGGAAGAGGTGGTGGAGAAAAACCGGCGGAGTGGGGGACTATTCAGAACTTCCCAGGAACATATATTTTATGATACCGATTATATAAATGAAGATCAGAGAAATGAATTAAGACTATGCCCGGACTGTGGAGGTTTTCGAATAATAGTCTCTACCGCCCAGCATCCCAATGGTAAGAGATATCATATAGCCTGTATTCAGCTGCCCATCTATGCCTGCAAAACCTGTCAGGATCAGGCCCGGGATGCCTATATTACTATGAACAGCAGTACCTATGATATAGTATACTTGCAGGATCGGGTTAAGGATGAATACAAATCGGTTATTACCAGGACTGGGGAGGAAAGGGTCCTTTAATATGTCTATTAAACTATTGGATGATGATCTGATAAATAAAATTGCCGCTGGTGAAGTAATTGAGCGTCCCGCATCAATAGTCAAGGAGTTGATGGAAAATTCCATCGACTCCGGAGCCAGCAAAATAACTGTTAGAACCGCAGGAGGCGGCTGTGAATTAATCGAGGTAGAAGATAATGGTCAGGGGATAGACTTTCAGGAAGTCCCCCTGGCATTTATTCGTCATGCCACCAGTAAAATCAACCGGGAAGAAGATCTGCAGCATATTATTACCATGGGATTCCGGGGAGAAGCACTTCCCAGCATCGCATCGGTCTCACGTATTGATTTGTACAGTAAAACCCCTGATCAACCAGGAGTTTATGCCTACCTGGAAGGGGGACAGCTTTTAGTTCACCGGCTCGATGCAGCGCCACCAGGAACCAGAATAGTAGTTAAAGACCTTTTTTACAATACTCCGGCTCGCAAGAAATTTCTTAAAACCACTGTAACAGAAGGCAATCACATTAATGAATTGATGTGCAAATACGCTCTGGCTCGGCCGGACATATCTTTTTCCTATAGCAGTGAGAAAAAAACCTACTTTAAAACCCCCGGCAATGAATCATGGCTGGATACGGTAATGGCTGTATATGGTCGGGACTTTGCCCAGCATTTGATGGAAGTTAATTATAGCGGAGAAGTCTATCAAATCAAAGGATTGATTTCCAAGCCGGAGATCAAAAGAGCCAACCGGAAAAACCAACTCTTTTTTATCAACCACAGACCGATCCGAAGTCCCATCCTATATCGGGCCATTGACCGGGCCTATCAAGGCCGACTACTGTCTCGGGAACACCCGGTAGTTATCCTGTCTATAGAGCTGGATCCTTCCAAGGTTGACGTTAATGTACATCCCCAGAAGAGCGAAGTAAGGTTCCAGGATGAACAAGGAATATTTAGGGTAATACTTGATGTGTTGCGGGAGAGATTGGATAATAGCAACTGGGGAATAAATATTGACTATTTCAAGTCTGAGAATCAGGAGGGCGGGAAAACAGAGTCCCGACCAACCACGGGCTTTATGGAATTTACCCGACAGGCGGCTATATTCCATAAAGATAACCCTGCCCAAGCTGGGCAGCAATTCAGCTATGAAAAAGCCATCCCCTTTACTACCGATCCCGAGCAGTTTGGAGGGCAATCGCAAGAATTAGAGCCTGGAGAGGACCTAACAATAATCGGTCAGGTCTTCGATTCATATATTCTGCTGCAAAAGGGGGACTCCCTATGGATTGCCGACCAGCATGCAGCCCATGAAAAGGTGTTGTTCCAACATCTTATACGGGATCACCAGGGTGAGCAAAACCCTGTACAAGATCTGGTTTTCCCTATCACTCTGGAATTGTCCACCAGGCAGATGGATTTATTGGAGCAGCATATGAATGCTCTTAATTTCCTGGGGTTTACCATCCAGGTGATAGGATCCAATTCAATCGCCATCCGCTCCGTACCCTTAGCCGCAGCCGGCCGGGAAAAGGAAGTGCTGTACCAAATATTTGACGAACTGCAGCAGAACAAAGATCTGCCTGACCTCAATCGGAAGGTGATTACCATAATGTCTTGCCAAAAAGCGGTTAAAGCAGGAAATCGTTTAACCAAGGCGGAAATGGAAACAATTATTAAAGACCTGTTTGATCTAGAGGATTACCAGCATTGTCCTCATGGCCGACCAACCATAATAAGGCTCAGCTCTGAGGACCTGGAGAGAATGTTCAAGAGACGCTAATGAGAAGTTATGGCCCCTAGCGTTCTTAAGCATTCATCCCCAACCCAGCCAACTTAGAAGCGGCTGTGAACAGGCCATGGAGGTTCAATATGAAAGCAATTGCGACTACTACTCAATCGCAAAGAGACCTAAATCCAGACTTTAAAGCATTCCTGGATGAGAGCCAGATAGCTTATGTACCCCGGCAGAGCAAAAGCCTGGCCCGGCTACAGGCTGAAAATCAGGCCGGGGCGGTAATCGTATGGGAAGCACCGGGACCAGTGATGTACTTAAATGGGAGCAAATTCTTTTTTCATCCCAGTATGGCCAAAGTCAGGATTTCGGCCTTTAGAAAAAACAATGTGTTGGACCCTTTGGTACAGGCTTGCGAACTAAGAGCAGATGATCATTTTCTGGACTGCACCCTGGGCTTGGGGGCAGATGCCATCGTAGCCTCGTATTTTTCCCCTCAAGGAAAAGTGGTGGGTATTGAATCATCAACTGCCATTAGCTACATTGTTAAGTGGGGGATGCAGCTTTATCAATCGAAAATGCCTTGGCTGCAGGAAGCCATCCAAAAAATTCAGGTAATCAATCAGGATCATACTCAATATCTGCCAGATCTTAACGATAATTCCTTTGATATTGTATATTTTGATCCCATGTTTAGAGTTCCCTTAATGAAAAGTCAGGCCCTGTCACCATTAAGGGAGGCCGCCAATCCTGCTCCTCTTACTCAGGAAGCTATATCCCAAGCCTGCCGGGTAGCAAGAAGAAGAGTGGTTATCAAGGAAAGAAGGGGCAGTAGTGAATTCCACCGACTGCAATGCCACCGGGTCAGCGGAAGCAGCAATAATAGCATTGCCTATGGGATTATAGATACTGTATAAACAGATATTTAGTCAACTAAGATTCCCCTGCGAAGGTATATTTCGCTCGGGTTTGGATACATAAATATTCGTCGCCAGATTCCGCATGGGCAACACCAACTGCTTGCCTCACGACGAAAGGGGTACCGGGCCTAAAATCGCTCCGGCTCATAGGCCCTCTCGCCCCGCTGGGCTCGCCCCCTTTCGTTCCCTCGGCTTCGCAGGGTGTTTCTACCATGCTGCATCAAACGGCTCCTCCATATTTATGTATCCAAACCAGTTGTTGCTGGGGTTTTCGCAGGAGAATCAACTAAACAAATGTTGGGATGGATCGAGAATGTTGAAATTAGCGGCTATTGTAGGACCTACCGCCTCAGGAAAAACCGATTTAGCTCTGCAACTGGCCAAGGAGTTGGGTGGTGAAATAATAAGCTGTGACTCTATGCAGGTCTATAAGGGTATGGACATTGGCACAGCGAAAGCTACTGCTGAACAACGATCTCAGGTAGCTCATCACTTGATAGATATGGTAGATATCGACCAGGATTTTAATGTAGCCCAATACCAGCGATTAGCCCAGGAGGTTATCGCCCAGGTGAACAACAAGGGAAGTCTGCCGATAATGGTGGGAGGTACTGGATTATATTATCAGTCAGTGGTAGATAACTATCACTTTTTCCCTCTGGAGTCGAAAATATCGGTCCGCAATAAATGGGAAAGACTAATAAATGAATCCGGTCTGGATACTGCCTATAAGGTGCTACAGGAAGTAGACCCGGCCTATAGTCAAATAATCAGTGTCAGCGATAGAAAAAGGATTGTACGGGCTTTGGAGGTCTATGAGCTAACCGGCCAGCCGTTTTCCAGCTTCCAAAAACGGGACCAGAACCACTATAAGTTGGCGGTGGTAGGTTTATACCAGGAGCGCTCCCAACTTTACCGACGCATAGATCAGCGGGTGGATCAAATGATAGAAGAAGGTCTTATAGATGAAGTACTGGCTTTAAGGCGAAGGGATAATTACCGGGATGATCTTAATTCCATGCAAGCCCTGGGGTATAAACAGGTTATCGCTTACCTGAATGGATTTATCGACCGGGAAGGCATGATAAGTGAGATAAAGAGAGAAACACGTCGATTCGCTAAAAGGCAGATAACCTGGTTTAAAAAAGACCAGCGCATATACTGGCTGGAGGTAGGAGAAAACAGTAAAACAGAAATATTATTAGAAAAAATGGGTACTTATATTGAAGGACACCTGCACACGGTGTAAAATCTAATATTAGATAGAGAAAAATGAATGGAGGTCTGGAGTTTATGAATAAAAACCAGATTAACCTGCAGGATGCATTCCTTAACTTGGTGAGAAAGGAGAAAACCCCGGTTACCATTTTCCTTATTAATGGATTTCAAATAAAGGGACTTGTCAAAGGTTTCGATAATTTCACGGTTATAGTTGAAATAGATGGCAAACAGCAACTGGTTTATAAACATGCCATTTCTACCGTAGCACCGGTAAGACCTATTGGAATGATAAATATTGATCCAAGAGGTGAGGAATAGGGGTTAATGTGTATTTGGCTGGTTAAATAACTCTTTATAAAAACCTCCTAGTGGGGTTTTTATTCATGAGTTTTATATCCTTTGCTTTACCTTTAGTTTAAGGCTGGAAGCATTTGACCTATGTCCCTAGTAGTATGAAAATTATCACCACTATTAACAATTTATCATATAATATTTCAGAACACTTGAGAGTGGTGGTTAAAATGCAGATATCTATGAAATTTACAGAGTCTGGAAACGCATCCTCTAATGGTCATAAAGAGTTGCTGCTCCCTAAGAATCTAAATGATAGTGTATCATTTAAAGAACTGGAGAATCTAATCGGATTAGAGGAAGTAAAAAAGACCCTGGCAGAATTAACTGCATTTTCGCTGGTACAGAAAAGAAGAGCAGAACAGCAGCTAAAAACCTGCCCCATCGTTATGCATATGGTTTTCAAAGGCAACCCGGGAACCGGCAAAACTACGGTAGCCAGATTATTGGGTAAGGTCTTAAATGATATGGGCATTCTGAGCAAAGGACATCTTTTGGAAGTAGAAAGGGCTGACCTGGTAGGAGAATATATCGGCCATACTGCTCAAAAAACCCGGGAGATGATTAAACAATCTCTGGGAGGAATCATGTTTGTAGATGAAGCCTATACCCTGGCTCAGGGTGGGGAAAAGGATTTTGGGCGAGAAGCTGTGGCAACAATTGTCAAATCCATGGAGGACCAACGAAACAATCTACTGGTAATACTGGCTGGTTATTCTTCTGAAATGAACCGCTTTATCGCCTCTAATCCGGGCCTTAAGTCCAGGTTCCCAATTCATATTGATTTTCCTGATTATAATCATGAAGAACTATTTAAAATTGCTGTTCATATGTACGAAGAGCGGGATTACCAAATGAATAACCGCTGCCGGTGGAAGATAAAGCAGCATTTAGCTGAATTCACCGGATGCCGGCATCCCCATAGTGGTAATGCCCGTTATGTAAGAAATCTGGTGGAAAAATCTATCCGCCTGCATGCCTTAAGAGTAGTTAACCGGGAATACCTTACCAGGAAAGACCTGATATTAATTGACGAGGCAGATCTTCCGGATATGGGTGCGATATAGAACTTAATCGAAAAGAGTGAAGTAATCTTGGAATCTTTGCAAATAATAAGAGCCGCGGAAAGTAACCTGACCTATAAGTTCTTACAATTGGAAGAAACAGCTTACATTAATCAGCATAAGGTTCTAAAAGCTTTTCAGCATCACCGGGTAAGAGAATATCACTTTCATACTTCATCAGGATATGGATATGACGATGCTGGCCGTGAAGTACTGGAAGAGATCTATGCGCAAGTATTTTCCGGTGAGGATGCTTTAGTAAGGTCTCAGATAGTATCTGGTACTCATGCTATTGCCCTTTGTTTATTTGGCCTTTTAAGTCCTGGTGATGAGTTGCTATCTTTGACCGGCCCTCCCTATGATACCCTAGCTGGTATAATTAAAGAATTACCCGGATCATTGGTCAGCAAAGGAATACATTATAAAGAGCTGGCTCTGGATGCAAAAGGTAAGCCGGATATTTCCTTGATCAAAGAAAGTATTTCCAACACCACCAAAATGGTTATTATCCAAAGGTCTCGGGGATATAGTGAACGGCCGGCGCTGACGGTGGAGGAAATTGAGACCTTAAGCAAAACAGTGAAAGAGATTAATTCCCATCTTATTGTATTTGTAGATAACTGCTATGGCGAATTTGTTCAGGAAAGAGAACCACTGGAAGCAGGTGCTGACCTAATAGCCGGGTCGTTAATCAAGAATCCTGGGGGCGGCCTGGCTCCAGCCGGCGGTTATATATGCGGCGCTCGGGACCTGGTAGAACAGATATCCTGGTATATGACTGCTCCCGGACTGGGAAAAGAACTGGGAGCCAGTCTCATCGATAAACGCTGGTTTTATCAAGGATTATTTCTGGCCCCCCATACAGTTCTACAGGCATTGAAAGGAGCCACCCTATTAGCCTATCTCTTGGAGCAATATGGCTATGAAGTATTACCCGCTTGGAATGAAAAACGGGGAGATATTGTACAAGCAATAAAATTCACTGATGCTCAGGAAGTAATCAGATTCTGTCAAATAGTACAAGACGCATCACCGGTGGATAGCGATGTGAAACTGGAATATGGAGATTTACCAGGGTATAAAGATAAAATTGTTATGGCCGCCGGCACCTTTGTTCAGGGGTCATCTATCGAGCTTTCTTGTGATGCTCCCATGCGCAGCCCATATTGCGCATATCTGCAGGGTGGTCTTACTTATGAGCATGTCAGATACGTTGTGGCACAAGTATTGAATTCATTAATTAAAAAATAACCTGGATGACGACTTAAAGTTAGCGCAGGGGGGTAAAGGCGATTCCCAGAGCGTAAACATAACGCTTCAATAAATAAATCCTAAGCTCCCCTGGACTGACTTACACTTGAGGATTTTGCATAATTAATTTTTTCATATTATTAGCCAAGTATTTCAGTA
>CAZXIR010000053.1:0-14577 GCA_964640845.1 uncultured Syntrophomonas sp. | reverse complement strand
TCTGCCGAGACTATCCGGTGGAAAAAATGATGAGAGACGCTAAGATACTGCAGATTTTCGAAGGCACTTCGCAAATACAGCGAACAATAATCGCTAAAGACGTTCTTTCCTAGAGAGATATAAAAATAACTTAAGGAGGAGTATTACATGAAATTTGAACCTATTCCTATTCGGAAAGGGAAAGCTAAACCGCCAGCCTACAAAATTATGACAGCTAAGGAAGCAATCACCCAATTTATCCATGATGGTTGTTATTTGGGAATGTCCGTTAGTGCCGCACCGGCTGCTTTGATATGGGAAATTGTTCGCCAAAGAGATAGGATCAAGAACCTGACTTTAAGTATAACCAGTCAAATTGGAATGTCTTCTGCCCTGATAGGATCTGACTTGGTCAACAAAGTTGAGATGGCCTATAACTGGGGGGGCATTGAAGGTGAAGATAAAGTTTTCCGGCGGGCAGTGGAAAAAGGGATTCCTCGGCCTCTGGAAGTGGAAGATTACAGTAACTATGGATGTGCCATGAGATGGGAAGCCGCTTCCATGGGTTTGGGTTTTATGCCGGTTAAATCACAATTAGGATCTGACATTATTAAATATAACCCGCGGATCAAGGTTATCGACGATCCATATACCGGAGAGCCAGTAGCCTTGGTGCCGGCATCATCTCCAGATGTGGGTATCATGCATTGTGCACGGGCCGATGAAATCGGTAATGTACAATGTTACGGTTTATACGGTAATACCGATTTGCTGGCCAGAGCGTCAAAGAAGGTCATAGTCAGTGTAGAAGAGATTGTTACTACCGCAGAGATTCGGCGTATGCCCAACCTTACCGTTATTCCTTACTATTATGTAGATGCCATAGTGCATGCACCTTTTGGTGCTCACTGGCGGGAATCCAACTATTATTATCATCATGATTTAGCCTATGGATTGGATGCCTATCGGCAATTTGCTACTAAAGAAGGCTTTGACGCCTGGGCTGATAAATATATCCACGGTACTAAAGATTGGGATGAGTACTGTAAATTGGTGGGTTATGACCGTTTGAATCGCTTAAGACTCAGTGAAGGCAAATATCAGAAATTTGGAGAGGTGAGGTGATATTAATGGCTGAGTATGCAAAAGATTTTTCTTTACCAGAATTGATGGCCGCTTCAGTAGCCCGGGAAATAAATGATGGAGAATTATGTTTCATAGGGGTAGGAATGCCTTTGATGGCAGCTACCATTGCCAAGTTCACCCACGCCCCTAATTTCAATATGATGGTCGAATATGGGGCAGTTGGGCCGTCTCCCAGAAGGCTACCCATGTGTGTAGACTGCGCGGTTAATAATGAAAGAGCATATTTTACCGGCAGTCAGCGGGAGGTTATGGGGGCCCAGCAGAATGGGTATGTAGATGCGGGCTGTATAAGCGGGGCCCAGATAGATAAATACGGCAATCTTAATTCAACCGGTATAGGAGAATATCCTAACCTTAAGGTTCGTTTGGCAGGCAGCGGGGGAGCCAATGATATAGCATCATCTGCCAGCCGCACCATAATCATGATGCGCCAGGATGGACGCAATTTCGTAAATAAATTGGACTATATCACTTCTCCCGGGCACCTGGATGGCCCCGGTGCCAGGGAAAAGGCTGGATTGGTGGGTGGAGGACCACATGTGGTAGTTACCACCATGGGTGTATATCGTTTCGATAATGAAACCCGGGAAATGTACCTGGAAAAAATCCATCCGGGGGTGAAACTGGAAGATATCAAACGTTCCATTCAGTGGGATCTGGCTGTATCTCCAAATCTGATAGAAACCGAACCTCCTACCGAGGAACAGGTAATGGTGATGCGTACTCTGGATCCACTAAAAGTGTATTTGGGGAACGGAAGAGAGGTTCTGGCCGGCGACTTCGAAGCCTTTATGAAGATGTTTGAAAACAGCTATTGGCCTATGACGGAATTAATGAAGAGTAAAGGAATGCTATAAAGGAGGAAAACATATGGCAGTAAAGAAACTTGGTGTACTGGGAGCAGGCACCATGGGAGCAGGAATCGCCCAGGTCGGAGCTCAGTCCGGTCTGCAGGTGATGCTGGTGGATATTGACCAGAAATTTGTGGAAAAGGCCCTGGCCGGCATGAAAAAAAACTGGGAAAAATCGCTGGCCAAAGGCAAACTCAGTGAAGATGATGTGAAGAAATATCTGGACAATATACAGATCAGTACTAATAATGATGATTTAAAAGATTGTGATCTGCTCATCGAGGTAATTATCGAAAATATTGATGTAAAGAAGAAGGTTTTCAAGGAATTAAATGAAATCTGTGCACCGGATACAGTTTTTGCCTCCAATACTTCGGGTTTTAGTATAACCGAGATCGGAGTGGCCAGCGGTCGGCCGGAAAAGATGGTTGGAATGCACTTTTTCAACCCGGTACCAGTTATGAGACTAGTAGAAGTAATCCCCGGAGTAGAGACCAGTCCAGAAACTATAGCTCTGGCTACCGAAACCTGTAAAGTAATCGGCAAGACCCCGATTCCGGCTAAAGAAGCACCCGGCTTTATTGTCAACCGGCTTTTAGTGCCCTATTTGAATGATGCGGCCCATGCTTATGATGAAGGGGTGGCTTCAGTAGAAGCTATAGATGAAGCAATGAAACTGGGGGCCAATATGCCAATCGGGCCCCTGGCCTTATGCGATCTGGTGGGGATAGATGTGCTGTTGAATGTAGTCGAATACTTTTACAAAGAGTTTGGGGATCCCAAGTTCAGACCAGCTCAGGCGTTGAAGAACAAGGTCCGGGCCGGGCACTATGGAATTAAAACCGGCAAAGGTTTTTATGACTATTCCAGTAAATAACGATAAAATAAATACCAGGTAGAAAAAGGGGGGGCTGGCATATTTTACTTAACTCAGCTGGACGGGAGCATGGTATCTTCTCTTGTGGCTCCTCCCTGGTATTTTCAAACAATAGAAGAGGAGGTAAGCAATAATGGTTGGAATTATTGGTTTTGGAGCATATGTTCCCTATAACCGCCTAAACCGAGCCCATATCAAGGATACATTTGGATCATCAGTTCCCAAAGGCGAAAAGGCTGTAGCTAATTATGATGAAGACAGTATTACCATGGCAGCCATGGCAGCCCTGGATTGCAGTGCCAATCTGGATACAAAGACTATTGATGCAGTGTACTTTGCTACTACTACCGCTCCTTATAAGGAGAAACAGAGTGCTACAACCATCGCCGGAGTACTGGATACCAGGTTGGACATAAGGACGGCGGATTTTAGTGACTCATTACGGGCAGGTTCGGCAGCTATTTTAGCCGGGGTAGACGCAGCCCGGCAGGGCTTAAATACCATGGTAGTCGCAGGAGAGTGCAGACTGGGATATTCGGCTGGTCCTTATGAAAACCATTTTGGAGATGGGGCGGCAGCATTTCTTATCGGGGATAGCAATGTGATTGCTGAATATATCGACAGCTGCAGCATGGCAGTAGATTTCCACGATCTATGGCGGGCCGATAACGAAAGGTTTGTGCATAGCTGGGAAGAAAGATTCTGTATTACTCAGGGCTATAACCAGTTTGTCGGTGATGCTGTAAAAGGTGTTTTGCAGAAGACCGGTTTGACCCCCGGGGATTTCAGTAAAATTGTGCTCTATGGAATAACTCCCCGCTATCAGGGGCAAATCGCTGCCAAACTTGGTTTTGCACCAGCCCAGGTCCAGGATAGTCTATATAATGAAGTGGGAAATACCGGAACTGCCAGTGCACCCATGATGTTGGCCGGTGCCTTAGAGGAAGCTAAGCCAGGCGATTACATTTTGATGGTCAGCTATGGTGAAGGCAGTGACGCAATAGTATTCAAGGTCAGTGATGAGATTGCCAATTTTTCGCCTGGTTTAGGCTTAAAGGGATACATTGATAATAAAAAAGTCAGCATGAATTATGGTAAATATCTGCGCTGGAGAGAACTTATTGCAACTGAACCAGCTAAAAGACCAGTTCAAAAGAGATCATCACTACCGGACATGTATCGTAATCGCAAGAAGAACCTGGGGTTTTACGGGGTTTGCTGTAAAAATTGCGGCACCGTACAATTCCCGCCCTCCCGGATATGTATTGAATGCCGAGCTATAGATCAGATGGAAGACTATCGACTTTATGGAAAACCCGCCCGGGTAGCTACATTTACCGTCGATTATCTGGCTGATTCACTTGATCCTCCCACCATAGTAGCAGTAGTCGATTTTGAAGGCGGGGGACGTTTGATTTGTTATCTGGTAGATTGCGACCCGGATGAAGTTAAGGTAGGTATGGAGGTTAATATGTCATTCCGCCACATATTCACGGTTGACAGCATCCGCACCTATTTCTGGAAAGCCGTACCAAAACTTTAAAGATAGGAGGTAATGAAATGGCCATAGGAATTAAAGATAGAGCTGCGGTTATTGGAATGGGATGTACCAGATTTGGTGAGCGTTATGACAGCAACCTGGAAGATCTGCTGATAGAAGCCATAGATGAGTGTTTAGAAGACGCCGGGATCGAATTTAATGATATAGATGCTTTCTGGTTCGGGACATTCACATCCGGTATGGCAGGATTAACATTTTCAAATAGAATGAAATCCCATTATAAGCCAGTAACCCGCCTGGAAAATATGTGCTGTACCGGATTGGACAGCTTTCGTAATGCCTGTTATGGAGTAGTTGCAGGGGCCTATGATGTAGTAATGGCCGTAGGAGCAGAGAAGTTGAAGGATGGGGGATATAGTGGTCTGGAGGTGCCAACAGAAGACTCTGACCGTACCTTACCGGACTTAACCGCCCCATCTCGCTTTGCCTTTGTGGCTCCAGCCTATGCTCACAAATACGGCTTGGATATGCAGCAGATGAAAGAGGTTATGGCGCGTATAGCCTGGAAGAACCACAAAAACGGCGCCCTGAATCCTAAAGCCCAATACCGGGCCGAGGTAGCCATGGAAAGTATACTGAAGTCTCCAATGATCTGCAGCCCCATGGGAGTTATGGATTGTTCAGGAGTATCAGATGGCGCGGCCTGTGCCATAATCACCCGCACTGAGGATGCTAAAAAATACCGGAAGGATCCCATGTATGTCAAGGGTATCCAGATTGCCGCCGGTCCCGGTCACAGTGAAAAGCACCAGAGTTATGATTTTACAACCGCCTTTGAAACTTATTATGCCGGGCAGGCAGCTTATCGTGAAGCAGGAATAACCAACCCGCGGGAACAAATCAGTTTAGCCGAAGTACACGATTGTTTTACCCCTACCGAATTGATTATTTATGAGGATCTACAGTTTAGTGAACGTGGTCAGGGCTGGAAAGATGCCATGAATGGATTCTTTGACCTGGATGGGGGACTGCCGGTAAATCCAGATGGTGGCTTAAAATCATTTGGCCATCCCATAGGTGCCAGCGGCATTCGGATGCTGTATGAATCCTGGCTGCAGTTCCATGGCAAAGCAGGTAAGAGGCAGCTGGAAAATCCCAGAATAGGCCTAGCCCAAAACCTAGGCGGACAGCCTTATTCGTGCGTAGTCGGGGTAGGGATTGTCGGAAATGAGTTAGGCTAAAATGGGTACCTTAGAACAGTTCGTGGATTACTTGTGCCCATTCCTGGGACAAATGGTGCAAATACGTGTGATCTATGATTGTTCTAATACCAGGGTATGTCAGATCAATGTCGAACCGGCTTTTTATGAATGTCTGCTTAGTGACAACTGTCCGGGGCACAAATCCAAGGATGAACGTTGTCTGCTGTTTCAGTTATGAGATAGATGAACATTGGACCCGGTGAAAGTGACAATTTTTCTTAAGGGGAGGTGGTTTAAGATGGAATGGAAAACTATTACCCTGGCCCTTGATGAAGGTGTTTGTATACTTACCTTGAATAGTCCTGAGACTATGAACGCCCTGAGTAGTGAGTTGAACGGTGAAATGGGGGCAGCCATTAATATGCTTAGTGCAGATCGGCAAGTGCGGGTATTGGTTATAACCGGCAGTCAGAAGGTTTTTGCTGCCGGAGGTGATATCAAAGCTATGGCTTCCTGTAATCCAGAGCAAGCCAGAGCATATATACAACCTATCCACCAGGTATTTAATAAGATTGCTGGGTTGCCGATACCCACCATAGCAGCTGTTTCGGGATTTGCCTTTGGTGGAGGAGTAGAGCTGAGCCTTACCTGTGATTTTCGTATAGCAGCTCAAAATGCTAAGTTCGGATTTCCGGAAATCAACCTGGGTATTTTCCCAGCCGCAGGTGGCAGTCAGAGGTTGCCCCGGCTGATAGGCACCCAAAAGACTAAAAGATTAATGTTCACCGGGGAGACTATAGATGCAGCTGCCGCTCTATCCTTCGGTTTGGTGGATCAGGTGGTGCCTACCGAAGATCTTATGGGGGAGGTAAAGCAGTTTGCCGTTCAACTGAGCAAAAAACCCCCGCTGGCTTTGATGAGGTTAAAAGAGTCCATTCAGCAGGGGATAAACACTGATATTAATACTGCACTGGTTATGGAGATGGATAAATGCTGCAGTCTTTTTGCCAGTCAGGATCAGAAAGAAGGCATGAATGCTTTTATGGAACGTCGAACGGCAGTTTTCAAAGGGGAATAATGTAGCTAAGACATAGTGGTTTATGCAGGGATAATAATACCACACCGATGGCCATCACCAATGATGGTTTATGGGGACTGGTTAGCCCTTAACCATATCTCGACCCCCTTCAATATAACCCACTAATAAAAGGCAGGACTTCAAGAGCAGATTAATCTTGAAGTTCTGCTTTTCTGGTGCAAGTGCCACGTCCTCCGGCCCTTCCCATTTATTGGCGCTCACCAAGTCTTGGCCAGGCGCCATTAGCAAATTAATGTACTTAAATTGCAGACACTCGAGAATTGTTCAGAACTACAAGGGTGAAACCCCTTCCTACCGGGTTGGCAAAGTTTCTTATTATTTCCTATTTATGAAATTATCCTCCAGAGCAGAAGCAAAATAGGTTAAAATAGGAGGAGAAATTTAATTGGAAGGGATCGATGGTACCTATGGAGCAGTTCCCTGCCCTGTTTTCTCCTATACAGGTAGGTGATATGCAGCTAAAAAACCGAATCATTATGGCTTCGATGCTGGTAGGTTATGGGCATGTTGATGGAAGGGTGAGCCAGTCTACTCTTGACTATTATGAAACCCGGGCTAAGGGTGGTGCAGGCTTGATAATCGTAGAGGCCGCCTGTATTGACAGCCCTGCCGGTCTGGAAGGCATTGGACAACTTAATATAGATGATAGTTGCTATGTTGAAGGGTTGACTCGTCTGTCTCACACTATTAAAAAACATGGAGCAAGAGCTTTTATTCAGCTTTTTCATGCCGGTCGACAGACCAGCAGTAATATAACCGGCCAGCAACCGGTTGCTCCTTCAGCGCTTCCTTGCCGGATGATGGCTGAGTTTCCTCGGCAGTTGGAGATTCAAGAGATACAAACCATAGAAGCCAAGTTTATTGAAGCTGCAGCTTATGCATGGAATGCTGGCTTTGAGGGAGTGGAAATACATGCCGCCCATGGATACTTAATTAATCAGTTTTTATCCAGGCATACCAACCAACGCACTGACTCCTATGGTGGAACTCTGGAAAATAGGATGAGAATTTTGCTGAATATCATACACGGGATCAAAATTATCATCCCTGACCTGGCCATATCGGTCAGAATAAATATCGACGATTTTATGCCCGGTGGGTTGAATATCGAAGAGAGCAGCATAATATGCGCTAACCTGGAAGAGGCCGGAGTGAACCTGATAAACTGCACCTGCGGCACTTATGAATCAGGACTAACCAGTATTGAACCTTCCTCCTATCCCGAAGGATGGAGGATATATTTGGCAGAAGAAATTAAAAAAGTCGTATCTATACCAGTGGCTGGTGGAGGCATGATCAGCAGTCCGGGATTTGCTAATGAAATGCTGGAAAAGGGTCGATGTGATCTTATTTTCCTGGGGAGAAGTCTGTTAGCTGATGCCGGGTGGCCGAACAAGGCTAGAATCGGAAAAATTGAAGAGATTAGGCCTTGTATTAGATGCAATCATTGTATTGGCAGTAATTTTCAGGGTGTGCCGATTAGCTGTACGGTAAATCCACATACTGGGAGGGAAAGACAGTTCGGCCATTCCTGGATTAATCACCAGGCAAAATATCGGGTAGCTGTTATAGGAAGCGGTCCGGCTGGTCTTCAGACTGCTGTTTCGCTGTCTGGCCTTGGTGCGGAAGTTATTCTATATGAAAAGGAGGCTCAGGCTGGGGGATTGATGAACCTAGCCTGTATTCCGCCTCATAAACACCGGGTAGCTGAGCTGAGGAATTATATGATTCAGCAG
Source organism: uncultured Syntrophomonas sp. (assembly GCA_964640845.1). Classification (GTDB taxonomy): domain Bacteria; phylum Bacillota; class Syntrophomonadia; order Syntrophomonadales; family Syntrophomonadaceae; genus JAAYJK01. The sequence continues at coordinate 6,186 of CAZXIR010000053.1, read as the reverse complement.
TTAAACCGAAGCAAGGTAGAGAAAATATTCTGTCATGAGTTTACTATGGGCGATTTAGATGATATCCAACCCGATACTATCGTTCTGGCAACTGGTTCGATTCCATTGATTCCGGTGATTGAAGGTTTGGAGAACAGCCGGGTATATTTGCCCCAGGAGATTCTTGCGAAAAATGTTCAGCTTAAAGGACAACATGTAGTAGTCATAGGAGGGGGAGAAAACGGCTGCGAAACCGCGGACTTTTTAATCGGAGCGGGCAAAGAGGTTACTATTGTTGAACAAGGCGGCATTCTAGCTTCCGGGATGGAAAGAAAGAACCGGAGAGATTTGATGAATCGGCTCGATGCAGGTGGGGTGATTAAGAGGACTTCCTGTCAGGTCAGTAGGATAGAGGACCACCGCTTGTGGATTAGTAATGGTGAAGGGGAGCAGCAGGAAATAGAAGCTGATGCCATTGTCCTGGCGGTTGGTTACAAACCATACCATCCATTGTATATGCCGTTAAGGAATTTTGATGACAATCTGTTCGTGATCGGAGATGCCTTGAGGGTCAGAGGTTTTAGGAGCGCTATACTGGAAGGTGAAATGACAGCATTTGCCATCGCCCGTAAACACGGGAGATCAAGTGAATCGGGGAGAAAAACATGAGTATAGCCAGTGACGAGAGTATAACATCCGAAGAACTACAGCGTCTTAAGGAGTTAGGTTTGTTTGAGGACCAGGCATACCAAAACGGGTATCATTTTATAGCCGGTCTGGATGAAGTAGGACGGGGACCGATAGCCGGACCGGTAGTAGCTGGAGCAGTTATTCTACCCCGGGGATTTATTCTGGACGGAGTAGATGATTCCAAAAAACTCACTGCTAAAAAGAGAAATATTTTGGCTGGACAAATAAAGAAGCAAGCCCTGGCTTGGTCTGTAGCATATGTTTATCCACCTTATCTGGATCAAATAAACATTCTAAATGCTACCCGCAGGGCCATGATTCTAGCCGTACGACATCTACATATACACCCGGATTATTTGCTGATCGATGCGCTGAAATTGGACGATATACCTATTAAACAGCAATCCATTATAAAGGGTGACAGCAAGAGTATTTCTATAGCCTGTGCCTCGATCATCGCTAAAGTAGAGCGTGATGAAACAATGCGACAATTGGATATTATTTTTCCTGGATACAATTTCTCCCAGCATAAGGGTTATGCTACCCGGGAACACCTGGAAAATCTATTTAAGTATGGTCCATGTGCTATTCATAGAAAGAGCTTTGAACCAGTGAAATCAATAATATCCGGAGGCCAGAATGGACAGCCAGGTCTCTTTGATCAAGATGAAATTGTTATTTCCTCCCCTAGAAGCAGGGGGGAGTTCAAATAAAGTCCAATACGCAGAGGTTGTATAGGTTACATAGTGCAAAACCTGCTGATTAAGCGCAGGATGAAGCTCTGCAGCTGCATGCCTGGGAGCCAACCTTCCATGGTAATTAGATCAAATTATTGCGAAATGCTAGCTTATGTCTATGGTGTTTTGCAAAATTATTCGAGGTATGTTATGAGAAAGCAACTGGGAAAGTATGGTGAGGAGCGGGCTGCTCATTATCTGAAGAAAAATGGATATAGAATTTGCAAAACTAATTACTATACCCGACATGGTGAACTGGATATCGTATGTGAAAAGAACGGCGAAATTATATTCGTAGAGGTTAAGACCAGGAAAACCACCAGCTATGGAACCCCTGAAGAGTCAATAACTTATAAGAAAACCCAGCATATAAAAAAAGCAGCTATTATTTATTTAAATGAATATGAAAAGGCTTTTCGAGGCATCCGATTTGATGTGATAACAATTTTTATTGACCAGCAGGGGAAGGAAACCATCAATCATATAGAAAATGCTTTTTAGAGGTGAGACAAATTTGATAGGAAGGGGGCGAACCTGTTGAACTTTGGACCCTGGGAAATAGTATTTATCCTATTACTCTTAGGAATTCTAGTCTTACCTTTAGTAGTGGTACTAAAGATGTTGTCCATGGAAAAAAGGATGACTATCATAGAAGAACGGATGAGATCAGGGAATCAAGATTGTGACTCAGACATCTTTTGATCGGCATTAATTGCTCTTCTCCAACTGTCTAGGTATTTCCGGGAACCTATCAAAACCAGAGTATCTCCTATGATTGCCGCGAACATTTATCATGTATTCAGAATCCCGAATGATAGCGATAATGGTCAAAATAATAAAAATTTATAAAGGAAAAACCATGATGTTTGACGAATAGTAGCAAAAAAGCAGAAATTAAATACAAATATGTTCTTCGAGCTGAAAAGTCTAAAGGCACCCGAGCTCATGACTGACAGCCGATGGGTCAGAATAGAAACATTCTGGCCTCCCGTGTTTGGAAAGAAGAACTGATTGTTCATAAAATAGCTATGTCGCAAGATATGTTGTCTTGTTATTTACAATTAGGCATATATTTATGGTCATGTTCGAGTTCAAATATAGCCAGCACGGGATAATTCCTGTGCTGGCTGTTTTTTTTAGTCCGGCATCGGTCCAGTCTAATGGGTGAAAGTCCCCGGTGCAGGTTGATAGTGCCAAGCACTCATCAAGGGCAAGGGTGTCCATCGTGAGGTGAAATTACCCTGCGGGTACAGGTCTAAGGAAGGGCTAACCAGAGGCCTTCTAGCCGATTCTTTGCGTATTAAAGAAGGCAATATTATCGAAGGAGGGATGTTTTTAATCTAACGTGATGTATATCACTTACTCAAAGAAATCTGAAAAAAGAAGGAGAGTGTATAATGTTTAAGAAAAAAACATGGATTGTATGTATACTGTTATTATTTACTGCTGCTTGTGTCCTTGGAGGATGTGCAGACAATACTGCCACTACTCCCGAACCGGCAGAACTAGAAGGTACGGTTGTAATATACCATGCCGGAAGTCTATCGATACCATTTGCAGCCTTGGAAGCAGAATTTGAAACCCTTCATCCTAAAGTGGACGTACAAAGAACTGAAGGTGGGAGCACCAAGCTTATCCGCCAGATAGTAGACCTGGGAGACAAAGTTGATATCTTTGCATCTGCTGACTATAAGCCTCTGGAGCAAGAACTTATACCGGAATTTGCCAGTTGGGATGCCTTGTTTGCAAACAACTCTATGGTAATCATGTACACAGAACAGAGCAAGTTTGCAGATGAAATAACCAAAGACAACTGGTACGAGGTCCTCTTAAGAGATGGTGTCAATTATGGACATAGCAACGTTAACGATGATCCCTGCGGATACCGGAGTGTTCTCTGCTGGCAACTGGCAGAATCGAAGTATGCCCAGGAAGGTCTATATCAGCAATTATGTAATAACTGTCCGGAAGAAAACATTCGTCCGAAATCAGTTGAGTTGATTTCCTTACTTGAAACCGGAGCCATGGATTATGCGTTCGAATATGAAAGTGTAGCCCGGCAGCATGCTGCAGCGAACCCAGCATTCAAGTGGGTTGAACTACCTAATGAGGTGAACCTCAGCCAGATGGACAATGCAGAAACATATGCCCAGGCTACTCTGGAAACCACCGGCTCTACTCCCGGAGAAACCGTAACTAGAGTGGGCGAGCCAATAGTATATGGACTTACAATGCCTAATTCAGGTGAGAATCCAGAACTGGCTATAGAATTCTTGAAATTCCTCTTTGACAAAGAACAAGGTCTCAATTTACTAGAGGATAACGGTCAACCCGTTCTTGATCCAATAATAATAAATGGAGAAGGTTTCCCAGAGGATTTAAATGCATTAATACAATAAACTATAGTTATATATACCTGGGAGGTCAGGCTGTGCTTTACCTCCCAGGTTATTGACCGAGTCAAAAAATTTCTGACCAATGCCAGGAACCCACAGGACTACCCAGCCCAGACGCGACAATTGGTGTACATTCGGTACTCTCTCGAGCGCAGCAAGCCCAAATGGTGGTTCTGTTGGCTGCATTTCATTAGGCAGTGATCGAGGATTACTGGAGTACGTTGATTGAGCGGGCTTTTTAAAATAACGATATTCGTTTTTCTAATCGGTCTGGGAGGTCAGGCTATACTGAGCTCCGCAGCGTACAGAACTTCTGGAGGTAATGATGAATACAAAAAAGACTGAAGCATTATTTATAGTATCTTTTATAACCGGCACTATCATTATGCTGTTTTGTATATACCCGCTCATTAGTACTTTGTTTTGGACTGAACCGGGCATTATTTTGGATACCTTTAAAGACCAACAAGTTTTAGAGTCCATCTGTTTGAGTATGGGGGCTGCAACCATAACTACTATTGTTGCATTTATTCTGGGAGTACCTTTTGCATATGTTCTGGCTAGAAAGGAATTTAGATTCAAGAGTCTGGTGGAGAGTATAGTAGACATACCTATTGTAATACCACATCCGGTAGCCGGGATCTGTCTCTTAACAGTTATCAGTCCACGTAGTTGGACCGGGCAGTTGATGGAAAAGGCAGGTATTGAAGTTCTGGGGACTGTTGCAGCCATTGTACTGGCGATGACCTTTGTCAGTATGCCCTTCCTGATCAATGCTGCCAGGGAGGCGTTTAAGTGGGTATCGCCTCGTATGGAAAATGTATCCCGTACTCTGGGAGCAAACCATATTCAGACATTCTATTTAATAACCTTTAAACTTGCCTGGAGAGATATACTTAGCGGTATGATACTGACCTGGGCCAGAGCTATCAGTGAATTTGGTGCAGTAATAATTTTGGCTTATCACCCCATGATAGCACCAACCGTGATTTATGAACGATTCACGGCTTATGGCATGATGTATGCGGTTCCAGTGGCAGTGATCTTAATAATACTGTGTTTGATTATGTTCATTATTCTAAGGTTGTTAGCATCAACACCCAGAGAAAGGGGAACGATATGATAGACGTTAAAGACTTATCCCTCCAACTGGGTGAGTTTAAGATGACAAATCTCAGCCTTACTATAAATACGGGTGAGTTTTTTGTCCTCCTGGGACCGACCGGCAGTGGCAAAACCGTACTACTGGAATCCATTGCTGGATTAAAGTCTATTCACTCTGGGAGCATTTATATTAATAACCAGGAGGTTACCGGGAAAAAACCTGAGGAGCGCAATATCTCACTTTGCTATCAGGATCTGGCATTGTTTCCCCATTTGAGGGTCAAAGACAATATTAAATACGGTCTTCGTTTTCGTAAAGACAATAATAATGTGAAATATGAGAAGAATTTTGAGACCTTGGTAGACTTATTAAGGATAACCCATATTTTGGATAGATATCCGGTATTTTTGAGCGGCGGGGAAAAGCAAAGGGTTGCTTTAGCTCGGGCCTTAATCGTAGATCCAGATATTCTTCTGCTGGATGAACCCTTGACTGCCTTGGATTCAGGGATGAAAAACGCCATAGAAGCAGAGCTCAAAAACTTGCACCGAACTTTAAAAATCACTGTACTTATGGTCACCCATGAATTCAAAGAAGCGTACTATTTAGCAGATCGGGTGGGAATAATCAAAGATGGCAGTATAATGAAGGTTGGTCCTATTGATGAAGTGTTTCAGAAACCTACTTCAATTTTTATAGCTGAATTTGTGGGCATGAAAAACCTGATGAAAATTGATGGACTTAAGGGCAGACCACTATTTCATGTGCTATTAAACCATGTCGATGTGAAAGGTGCAGAATTCATCGGCATCAGGCCGGAAAATATCGTAATAAGCAATAGTATCATAGGCAGCCGCTGTGAGTTCTCCGGAACAATTAGCGATACAAGAAATAACGGCATATTTCATGAAATAGATATCAACTGCGATGGGGTTAAGTTTAAGTCTTACTTAACTGCCAACATTTTTAACGATCTTCAGCTCTATGAAGGGAAAGAAGTGTTTTTCGGAATTGATCCCTCAAAAATAGCTTTTATAAAATAAATATGATTCCCCTGCGAAAACCCCAGCACAACTGGTTTGGATGCATAAATATGTAGGAGCCGTTTGATGCAGCATGGTAGCACCCTTCGAGTACTACTGATGTTACGCTTCGCTCCACAATTAAGGTTGCACCCTTCGAGTACTACTGATGTTACGCTTCGCTCCACAATTAAGGTTGCAAACCCTGCGAAGCCGAACGACGAAAGGGGGCGAGAGGGCCTATGAGCGGAGCGATT
>CAZXIR010000052.1:0-14705 GCA_964640845.1 uncultured Syntrophomonas sp. | reverse complement strand
AGATAAAGTTAATGAATAACTTCAATAATGAAGAATAAAAAGGAGAACAATGGACCAAGAAGGCAAATTTGCCAAAGATTGGCTTGTGGAAAATCAGGTTGGCCGTCCTCAGTTTAACGCTCTTAGAAGACATAACCGGGAACATTTGATTGAAGAAGTAGGAGCTGATTTAAGAGCTATGATGCCCTGGTTGAAGGATAGTAAGTAAGGTTTAGCTAATCAATGGGGGATATAATTCCCCCAGGAAGGGAGCTGCTCTCATGGGAATGACCATTAGCCAAAAGATTCTGGCCGCCCATGCTGGAAGAGATTATGTAGAGCCGGGAGAACTGTTAAATTGCAAGCTGGATGTGGTTTTGGGTAATGATGTTACGGCACCGGTAGCAATATCTGAATTTAATAGACTGAATTTGGATAAGGTTTTTGATCGGGAAAAGATAGTATTAGTCCCAGACCATTTTGCTCCAAACAAAGACATTAAATCGGCTGAACAGTGTAAAGTAATGAGGGATTTTGCAGGTCAATACGGGATAAAGAATTATTTCGAAATAGGGCAGATGGGTATAGAACATTGCCTGCTGCCAGAACAGGGATTGGTTCTGCCCGGGGATTTGATTATTGGAGCTGATTCCCATACCTGTACTTATGGTGCTCTAGGTGCATTTGCAACTGGAGTTGGTTCCACTGATATGGCAGCCGGAATGGCAACTGGAGAAGCATGGTTTAAAGTACCGGAAGCGATAAAGTTTGTTTATTATGGTAAACTGCCGGAATGGGTAGGGGGAAAAGACTTGATACTCTACACCATTGGTGATATTGGAGTTGAGGGTGCTCGCTATATGTCTATGGAGTTTACCGGAGAAGTAATACAAAACCTGTCTATTGATAATCGTTTCACCATGGCCAACATGGCTATTGAAGCGGGTGGTAAAAATGGCATAATCGAGCCGGATGCCATCACCTTGGAGTATATCAAAAACCGGGCTAAACGGCCCTTTACATTATATAAGTCAGATGAGGATGCGGTTTATAAAGAAATAAGAGAATATGATGTTTCTAATTTTGAACCTATAGTAGCATTTCCTCATCTGCCCGAGAACACCCGGCCAGTCAGTGAGGCTACGGGGATAACGCTAGATCAGGTAGTCATAGGCTCCTGCACTAATGGCAGGATTGAAGATCTGGAAATTGCCGCCAGGATTTTAAAGGGCAAAAAGATCCATTCTGAAATTAGGACTATTATATTTCCAGGAACCCAACAGATTCTCCTGGAAGCTATACGCAAGGGATATGTGGAAATCTTTATCGAAGCCGGTGCAGCAGTAAGCACTCCCACCTGTGGACCGTGTTTGGGTGGACACATGGGCATTTTAGCCAAAGGAGAAAAGGCCCTGGCCACTACCAATCGTAATTTTGTAGGTCGTATGGGACACCCGGAGAGTGAAGTCTATCTGGCCAGCCCGGCAGTCGCCGCAGCAAGTGCAATAAAAGGGCGGATTACTGCTCCCTGGGAAGTGTAAGGGAATTCGGAGTCAGTTGAGTGGATTTCAGGAAGGAGTGATTAACTATGATTCTTTCTGGTCGAGTTTATAAATTTGGGGCCGATATTGATACTGATGCTATCATACCGGCGAGATATTTGAACACTTTTGACCCTCAGGAATTGGCCCGGCATTGTATGGAAGATGCTGATCCGGAATTTCCTGATAAGGTTCAAGCAGGCGATATTATAGCAGCTGATAAGAACTTCGGTTGCGGCAGTTCCAGGGAACATGCTCCCATTGCTATAAAAGGAGCGGGGGTATCCTGTGTTATTGCCAAATCCTTTGCCCGGATATTCTATCGTAACTGCATAAATATAGGATTGCCCATACTTGAATGCAGTGAGGCTGTGGATGCCATAAAAGAAGGCGACCAGGTCCAAGTAGACCTGGAAACCGGCAAAATTACCAATCTAAGAACTTCAGAACACTACCAGGCTATGCCTTTTCCGGAATTCATGCAGAAGATAATGGATAAAGGCGGACTGATAAATTATGTCAAAGAAAGAAAGGAAAACTAAGATGACTGTAACTTATAGGATTGCAGTACTTCCGGGGGATGGTATTGGAGTTGAGATAGTACCGGAAGCAGTGAAAGCATTGAAAGCAGTAGGGGAGAAATTTGGTCATGAATTTCAGTTTACTGAAGCTCTGGTAGGAGGAGCTGCATACGATGCGGTAGGTCATCCGTTGCCGCAGGAGACTTTAGCAATTTGCAGAAATTCAGATGCCGTACTATTAGGAGCTATAGGTGGACCGCAGTATGATGAACTGCCAGTGCATCTACGTCCTGAAGTGGGAGCTTTGCTGCCCTTGAGGAAAGAACTGGCTCTTTTTGCGAATCTTCGTCCTTGTATACTTTTTCCGGGGTTGCTCCAGGCCTCAACCATTAAAGAAGAAGTAATCCGGGGAGTTGACATAATGGTTATCCGGGAATTAACCGGCGGGCTGTATTTCGGGGATAAACGCCGGGAAAAGACTCCCGGTGGGGGACAAACAGCGAGTGATATACTTACTTATTCTACTTATGAGATTGAGAGAATCGTACGTTTTGCCTATGAGGTGGCTAGAAAGAGAAGAAGAAAGTTGTGCTCGGTGGATAAGGCCAATGTTCTAGAGTCTTCTCGCTTGTGGAGGGAAACCGTAAACGTCCTGGAAAAAGAATATCCAGATGTTGAAACTACCCACATGTATGTAGATAATTGTTCCATGCAACTGATTAGGGACCCGCGTCAGTTTGATGTAATTGTGACCGAGAACATGTTTGGAGATATATTGACAGATGAAGCATCCATGTTAACTGGTTCGATCGGTATGTTGCCCAGTGCTTCCATTGGTGGCCAGGTTGGTCTGTATGAACCGTCTCATGGAAGTGCGCCAGATATTGCGGGGCAGAATAAAGCTAATCCGCTGGCCACTATATTATCAGCCGCTATGCTGTTAAGATATTCATTCAATATGGATAAGGAAGCAGATTTGATAGAACAGGCAGTTACCATGGTTCTGGAAGAAGGATATCGGACTGGAGATCTATTATCGTGCAGTACTGGAGAAAATGACATAAAATTGCTCGGTACTAGAGAAATGGGCGATGTTATTGTGGAAAAAATAATGATACTATAGTAGGTATTTAATGGAATGGAATTGAGGAGGGCACAAATATTGGGAATAAAAAATTGGATGTAGCGATTTATGATACTACCCTGCGAGATGGGTCACAGGGGGAAGGTTTGTCGTTTACTATTGATGACAAACTCAAAATTGCTAAAAAGCTGGACTATCTTGGGGTTGCTTATATTGAAGGTGGATGGCCAGGAAGTAATCCCAAGGATTTGGAGTTTTTCCGGCAGGCAGCTGAGTTGGAGCTTCAACATGCGAAAATTACAGCATTTAGTGCCACCCGAAAGCCAGATCTCAGTATTAAAGCAGATAGCAACATCAAAGCGGTACTGGAAGCGGGAGTTTCTGTTGCCACTATTTTCGGTAAATCCTGGGATTTCCATGTTATCAGGGCCCTGGAAACTACCCTGGAAGAAAATCTTAAAATGATCAAGGATACCATCTCCTGTCTGAAGGACAAGGGATTGGAAGTAATATTTGATGCAGAACACTTTTTTGATGGCTATAAAAACAACCGGGACTATGCATTGAAGGTGCTGGCTGTTGCTGCTGAAGCTGGGGCGGATTGTCTGGTACTCTGCGATACCAACGGAGGCGCTATGCCCTGGGAAGTAGCAGACATTGTTGAACAGGTTAAAGTTTATAACCAAATACAGCTGGGAATACATGTGCATAATGACTCGGGCTGTGCCGCAGCCAATACCCTGATGGCAGTAGAACATGGTTGTGTACATGTACAAGGTACTATGAATGGCTATGGTGAACGTTGCGGCAATGTTGATCTATGTACGGTCATACCTGGCCTGGAAATTAAAATGCGAAAACAGACTTTGCCAGCGGGGAATTTGAAACGACTTACCGAGGTATCACGTTACATCAGTGAGATAGCCAATATGCCCCATCACAATAACCAGCCTTACGTTGGTCATGGGGCTTTTGCCCATAAGGGTGGAATACATGTTAGTGCCCTGTTAAAAGATTCGCTGACTTATGAACATATTAATCCTGAAGCAGTAGGTAATCATCGCCGGGTGTTGGTTTCTGAGCTGTCCGGCCTTTCTAATTTGCTTTATAAGGCCCGTGAATTCAATATCGATGTAAATGAATATGATGCCGAGACCCGCAAAGTCATAAGGCAGATTAAAGATTTGGAAAATCAGGGTTTTCAGTTTGAAGGGGCAGAAGCTTCCATGGAATTGCTGCTTCGAAAAGCATTTGGGCAGTATGACGATTATTTTAAACTTAAGAATCTCAAGATTATCATGGAAAAAAATGAAGATGGCGAAATGACATCAGAGGCTATGATTAAAATTTCTATAGATGATAAAATTGTGCATACTGCAGCAGAAGGAGATGGACCGGTTAATGCTTTGGACAATTCGCTGCGGAAAGCTTTAAATGAAGTGTTCCCCGAAATTGAGGATATGCATCTTTCGGATTATAAGGTGCGGGTACTGGATGGGAGCAAAGCTACAGCAGCGCGAGTACGAGTCTTAATTGAATCAGGCGACAAGGGCAAAAAATGGAGTACCGTAGGGGTTTCAGAAAATATCATCGAAGCTTCCTGGCAGGCTCTAGTGGATAGTATAAATTATAAACTTATGAAGAAAAATATAGAAAAATAGCAGGACCAGACAGATAACCTTATGTTTTATTTTTAACATAAGGTTATTTGTTATTATTGCATTAATTTCTTGCATCTAACAACAGAATAATTTCATGGAAAATATCGCAATAGGAACTTTTAGCAAGAAGTATGACGGAAAATAATGGCGATAAATTGGGATTTGTGTATTGACTTAACGTCATTTGTTTAATACACTGATGAAAGTGACACTATAATAATATGGTAATGAAAGAAAAAATTGTAAACTAAGGTACGGGGGGGAATTGTTTTGCGAAGCCCGGTGATAAACTGCTATCGGGCAATACTGGCACAGGTTAACCAGCTAGACAGTATATACCAGCCCAAAATAGATTTAAAGGATTTATACATGGATTTAACTGAACTGGCCTATTATCTATTGGAGGAAAACAAGTGTAATGCCTACAGGGGTGTTGAGCAAATGTATGAGACCATACGAGAAGTCAATACCAAGGCCAGCAGTGAAGAGGTTGAATACATTGTGGGAGAGATAAAGACTCACCTTGAATTTTTAGCTATGCAGTTAGCAGGAACACCTAGTGGAAGAAGAATTCAGATGCAATAATGATTTTTTCCCCGGCCGAGTATAGGCCGGGTTTTTTAAATGGTATACTAACCATACTTATTATTCAGGAGGCGATGTCATGAACATTATTGAAGCTCTTAACTCAAGGTACACCTGCCGTGCATTCAAGCCTGAATCAGTACCAATGGATACGGTAATAAAAATCTTAGAAGCTGCCAACCGGACTCCATCCTGGGGAAATACCCAACCCTGGAATATCTATGTAGCAGCAGGGGATGTGCTCGAAGATCTGAGAAAGGGGTTCATGGAACGTTTAGCCCAGAGGGTTGCAGGAGAAACAGACCTTCCAGTTCCACAGGAATGGCCGGAGGCTCTCAAGCAGCGCTATGTTACTGTAAGCAAGGAACGTTATGACCTGCTCAGCCAGGAGTTGGAAAAGGATGCTATCGTCAGCGCAGTTCTGGGCAGCAATTACCGATTCTTTGATGCACCGGTAGTAATCTATATCTGCATGGACAGGAATTTGACTTCCTATTCCATGTTTGACCTGGGTGCCTTGAGCCAGAGTATAATGCTGGCTGCTGAAGAATATGGCCTGAATACTGCACCTGCCATCATGCTAGTTCAATACCCGGAACTGATTCGCCAGGCCTTGGCAATCCCTGAGGAGCAGGCTATTGTTATTGGAATAGCACTGGGGTACGGCGATTCTTCAAGTATTTACAATCAGCATAGAACAGCCCGCCGGCCAATTCAGGAAGTCGCAACGTTAAAAGGTTTTTAGGCTCTCTATCACTTTTTATTTAACACCTGCTGTGGAACAATTGCGCTACGAGCCAAGCTCTGGTAAATTATACTTACAACTATAAATAATGGGAGGAAACCAGCGAATGAAGGCAATGATTATGGCAGCAGGGGTTGGATCAAGACTTATGCCCTTAACCATGTATATACCAAAACCTATGGTCCCAGTAGGAAACCGGCCCTTGATGGAACATACCGTAAATTTATTAGGGCAACACGGCTGCAAAGAGGTTATCGCCAATTTGCATTATCATTCCCGGGTAATCAATGATTATTTTAAGGATGGAACTAAAAACGGAATGTCCATTACTTATTCGCCGGAAGAAGAACTGTTGGGAACTGCCGGTGGGGTAAAAAACTGCGAGTGGTTTTTAAATGAAACCTTTGTGGTGATCAGTGGTGATGCCTTAACAGATATAGATATTACTGCACTGTTTCATGCTCATCGTCAGAACGGAGCTCTGGCTACCATTGCCTTGAAACAGGTAGACGAGGTGGAACACTTTGGAATTGTAATAAGGGACGAAAACAATAAGATCAGGAGTTTCCAGGAAAAACCGAAACCGGAAGAAGCTCTAAGCAATATGGCTAATACCGGCATATACTTATTCGAACCAGAGATTTTTAAATACATTCCGCCTCGGCAGTTTTATGATTTCGGCAAGCAGGTATTCCCCTACTTGGTAAAAATAGGTGCACCGTTCTATGGGGTGAATATTGATGATTACTGGTGTGATGTAGGAAATATTAATACTTATCGGCAAGCCCACCAAGATTTGCTGTCTGGTGCAGTTAGAGTAAAATCTTCTGGTCGATTAATCTGTTCTTCAGACCAGGCTCGGGTTCTAGCTGGTAAGCAGGTTATAATTGGGGACCAGGTTAGATTTCAGGGTACGGTAGTTATTGGGGATGGATGTATAATAGGTGACGGAGTAACGATTAGTAACTCCATAATATGGAATGATAGCCAAATAGGTGATTCGGCGGTAATAAATGAGTCGGTTATTGGCTCCAGGTGCGAACTGGGTTCAGCCGTGCGACTGGAGGCCGGCACAGTAGTGGCCAGCGGTTGCATTCTTGACGATGGTGATATAATACCGGCTCATTCCAAGGTATTCCAATCCACTGATGCTGAAGGGCAGTTGGAACAGGGCCAAATTGGATAATAAAAAAAGGAGTCTAGTTATAGCTGTATGCTTATAACCAGGCTCCTTTTAAGTTGCCCTTATAGTTTCAAGATAGACTTGAAGTCGGAGTCCAAAGCCTCCATATCGAATTCTTGAATGTCTTTTAAATTTTCGGCCTCAAAAGGATAAATATTAATGATGTAGAAGCGGTCAGTTTCTTTAATGAGCATGGCTAATTCCATACTTAAGGGCTTACTGTTTTGGGTCAGTTCATATACCACCAGTGCGCTGTATTGACCGATTCTTGAGTAGGTCGGATCAACTTTGATACCTACGTCAGGTGGAGTGGGGTTCTGTTGTTCCACCATAGAGAAAAACTGTGCTACCTCTTCTTCAAGGGCGGCTCGGTCAGCTAGTAGTTCTGATGGTGATACAGCAGCATACTCAGGTATAAGTTGTGCAGCCCAGAAAACACTCATATTTTCTGCTGCCAGGGGATAATCCTGGTTAAAATAGGCTTCGTAGAATTCGGTAACGGTATCTTCCGGTGTTAGTACATCGACATATGCAGCATAATAATACATAGCACCTAGTATGATTACTACAAGTGCAAGCAAACTGCGAGGTATCTGGTAAGTACTCTTGTCCAATTTATATATCCTCCTGTATTATTGTTTACCAATAAGTAAAATTCTAGCAGATAATTGCTAACGGATAAAGTTAATTTATTTGGGAGGTTGCACATGAATAACAAAGTAGTGGTGGTAGGTGGTGGCCCGGCCGGTATGATGGCCGCCATTAACGCTAGAGATCATGGCCTTCAAGTGGTTTTGATTGAGAAAAACCGTCGGGTAGGGAAGAAACTTGGTATAACCGGTAAAGGTCGGGGAAATATTACCTCGGCAGTGGACCGAGAGGAATTCATTGCTTCCTATCCTGGCAATGGAAGGTTTTTATATAGTGCTTTAAGCGAATTTTCGAATCATGACTTAATTGGATTTTTTGAACAAAGAGGTTTGAAAACCAAGGTGGAAAGAGGGAATAGAGTATTCCCGCAAAGTGATCGGGCCTTGGATGTGGTTAACTTGCTCTATCAACAGATGCTTGCAGTTGGGGTGGAAGTCATATCCGGCCAGGAAGTCACCGATATTTTGATTAAGTCCCAAAGGGTGGCCGGGGTGGTAGCGGGTCGGGAAACAATAAGTTGTGACTCGGTGATAATTGCTGTCGGAGGTCTTTCCTACCCTTCCACAGGCTCTACCGGAGATGGGTATAAATGGGCAGCTAAGGCCGGTCACCGAATAATGGCCCCCCGAGCCTCTCTGGTGCCACTGGTGATCAAGGAAAAATGGGTTCAGGATTTGCAGGGGCTAAGCCTGAAAAATGTCCGAGCTTGGTCCAGTAAAGATGACGGTTCTCAGATTAACCATGATTTTGGAGAAATGATTTTTACTCATTTTGGAGTTTCTGGGCCTATCATTCTAAGTATGAGCAGCGATATTGGCAAATATCTATCTGAACAGAAAAAAGCAGTAATTCTGACTATGGATTTGAAGCCGGCGCTTAGCGAAGAGAAATTAGATGAACGGATCCAGCGGGATTTCTTAAAAAACTCCCGGCGTAATCTAAAAAATTCCCTAGGTGAATTACTGCCCAAAAAAATGATACCGGTCATCATAGGATTAAGTGGTATAGATGGTGACAAAGAGTGCAACAGGATAAGTCGGGAGGAACGCAGAAGACTAGTGGGGCTTTTGAAAGCCTTGTCTATGACGGTTGTGGATACTCGTCCGGTGGCAGAAGCTATAGTTACTGCGGGAGGGGTAGATGTTAAAGAAGTCAATCCCCGCACCATGGAGTCCAAGCTTATAGGGGGATTATTCTTTGCTGGGGAAGTACTGGATATCGATGGTTATACCGGGGGATTTAACCTACAGGCAGCGTTTTCAACCGGATATGTGGCTGGGAAATATGCAGCCCTGCAAAATACGAATTAACCGGGCTGAAAGCACTTAAGAAAATTGGCTGAGGTGGGGCTGAAGGCTTAAGAACGCTTGGGGCCGGTCTTAACTAGTTAATTAATTAGTTAGCTGAGCGTGCTTGAGATTGATTGGCAAGAGTTGTGTGCCCGCTGTTCGAATCGCCTTACCTCCTGCGCTAATCTTAAGCCTTCTTCCCCACCGAGTTATATCTAATTAATGGCTTTGAGATTTTTTTCTCAATTGACCTTCTATAGAAAGTTCTGTTATCATTTGTTAAGGATTGGCGAACATATTTTAGATAATCACAGGGGGAATAATAATCATGTCAGCAAGTTTAAAAGCATACCAGGGTTCATCTGGTTATATTGTGTCCGATGAACTTAGCAACAGTGTAAATATAGCAATATCTCTAAAAAAGCCGCTTTTGATAAAAGGGGAACCAGGAACTGGCAAGACCATGCTGGCTCAAAGTATAGCTGAATCCTTAGCTATGGACTTGGTCATTTGGAATATAAAATCTACCACTAAAGCCCAGGAAGGGCTGTATGTCTATGACACGGTGCAAAGATTATATGACAGCCAGTTTGGTGAAAGTGATGTATCCAATATTAAGAAGTATATCAAACTTGGCAAGCTGGGTGAATCTTTCGTATCATCAAAACAGGTGGTCTTATTGATTGACGAGATAGATAAAGCCGATCTTGAATTTCCTAATGATTTGTTGTGGGAATTGGATCAGATGAGTTTTTACATACCGGAAACTAAAGAAACTATTACCGCCACTCAAAGGCCGATCGTAATCATAACCAGTAATGCGGAGAAAGAGTTGCCGGATGCTTTCTTGCGTCGGTGTATCTTCCACTATATAGCTTTCCCGGATCCGGAGACCATGGAGAGTATCATCAGCGTCCATCATCCTAAACTAGAACGGAAGCTCTTGGAACAGGCCATGGAGTCATTTTATATGCTGCGCAATATTGCCGATATCCAGAAAAAGCCTAGTACCAGTGAATTAATTGACTGGCTGCAGGCTTTGGTAGTGGGAGGAATAAGTCCTGCTAAAATAAAGAAAGAACTTCCATTCTTAGGGGTTCTGCTTAAGAAAAATGAGGATTTGGATGTTCTTTTGAATCAACTGCAAGGTCGGAGCAACAACAAGACTTCTAATGTGTTGGGGCGGTTTCGTTAAATTAAAGAGTATCAGGAGCGAATAAATGTTCACTAATTTTTTTTATACCCTTAAAAGCTATGGTCTGCCGGTGTCTTTAAATGAATGGCAGTCTTTGTTGGAGGCTCTGGAGGCTGGCCTGGGCGGATCTAGCTTGACTGGCTTTTATTTCCTGGGCCGGGCTATGCTGGTCAAGACCGAGGCTCATTATGATCGTTACGATATGGCATTTGCCAGATTTTTTAAAGATATAGAAACACCAGAAGGACTTCCCGATAAAATATGGGAATGGCTGAATAAAGAACTGCCCGAGGCCGAAGTAACTGATGAGATGCGAAGAAATCACCAGCAGCTGGATTTAGATGAAATAAAACGCATGTTGGCAGAAAGGCTTAATGAGCAAAACGAGGAGCATCACGGCGGTAATCGTTGGATAGGTACCGGTGGCACCTCTCCCTTTGGTCATTCTGGTTATCACCCAGGTGGCATACGCATTGGGGGAGAGAGCAGGAATTTATCAGCGGTTAAAGTAGCCGGTATGAGAAGATTCCAGGAATTTAGGACTGATGAAACCCTAGGAATAAGGCAGTTTCAGGTGGCACTGCGCAAACTTCGGCAGTTCACCACTCGGCTGGATGGTGCCAGAACCGAGTTGGATCTGGACGCAACTATAGACAAAACCTGTGATAATGCAGGCAGGTTGGAATTGATCTGGAATCGGCCGCGGGAAAATGCTATAAAAGTACTATTATTAATGGATTCCGGTGGTTCAATGCTTTCTTACAGCAGATTATGCAACCAACTGTTTACCGCAGTGAACCGCACTGCCCATTTTAAAGATTTAAAAGTATTTTACTTTCATAATTGTCTTTATGATTGGATGTTTAACGATGCTCACTGCAATTTGAGCAATTATACTGCTACAGATTATATCCTCAATCATTTATCATCCGATTATCGGGTTATTATAGTGGGCGATGCCAGTATGGCTGTTTATGAACTAACCCGGCCCGGGGGAGTAATAGATTGGGATCTATATAATCACAAACCGGGTATTGAATGGCTAACTATGCTTAGGCGTAAATTTGAATATTCAGTGTGGTTAAACCCCATTCCCAAGAAGTATTGGGAATGGATGGATGGATCTTTTACCATCAAGAAAATTTCAGAAGTGTTTCCTATGGAAGAGTTGACTGTAGATGGGCTGGACCGGGCCATCAAGAGCTTAAAAAACCGCCAGTCGACAAGCGTCGGTTAATCCCTCATTCTTCAACAGTTTTGGTTCTCTATCTGATTAAGCCAATTCAACTAATAATAATAAATTATAGATCTAAGGGTGAGCTAAGGAGTTCACCCTTTTTTATGACAGTGGGCAACCGTCACCGCTTGGGGATCTATCAAGGTCGTTTCAAGCAATAGCCCTTTTTTATGACAACCGTCACCACTGTCATGTTGGTAAGCCCTTTGTCATGCCCTGGTAGTTGGTGGCAAGCTGAAATCGGTAATACCTGCTATTTATACTTCATACTACAGTAGCCTAACAACCTTAATGGCAAGGTCTACTGGTCTGGTTATTCCATGGCTGGTTAAGATTGACGTTCGCAATTTAACAATGTTAATATGTTAATAAATAACATATTAACAAAAAGGAGAGCCTGGTTTTAATGGAAAAGTTTACTGACTTTTGGTGCTTCAGATTAGGAGCCATAACTCGTAAAATCAGTCGCCAATACAATTCTCGTTACCAGGAATTCGGCATAACTATTGGCCAGTCTTTTGTATTGTTTGATCTGCTTGATCATGATGGGGATGGACTGAAAGATATTGCTGCCCGTATTCAATTAGATAGTCCAGCGGTCACCGGCTTGATAGACCGTCTATCCCGGGAGGAACTGGTCCAGCGGGTTGAAGACCCTTTGGATCGGCGCAGCGTTAAAATATTGTTAACCACCAAAGGGCGGAATCTGGCCGAGCAGATCCTACCTATTGCTCAAGAATACAACCAGCATATTAAAGAGACTATTGAATCTTTTGATATACCGATATTCGAAAAATCGCTGAACCATCTGGAAAAAGACCTATAGGCATAAAGAACCCCTAGAGGAGTTTTTCGATAAACTAAAAGATAACACGTTAATAAATTACAAATAAAGGGGAGTGATAAACATGAGGGCCACGGGGAAAAGAGCCACGGGGACAGGTTCCTTGGCCCATCCTATAAATTTTAATATGGGCCAAGGAACCTGTCCCCGTGGCTCTTTTCCCCGTGGCTCATCCGTGGTTCAGATAATTTGAAGGGAGTAGAAAAAATGGAATTTACCATTAACTCGACCATAGAGGTAGAGGTAAAGGAGTCCGGGGTAGCGGTTTTGTCATTAAACCGGACTGACAAATGGAATGCAGTAAATAACGATATGTTGTGCAATATGGAAAAAATTCAGGATTACATTGTGGGCAACAGAGCAATAAAAGCAGTGGTCATAAATGCCAATGGAAAACACTTCTCAGTAGGGATGGATTTAGAGGCCCTAAAAGGGTTTAACTACCAATACATATTGGAGAAAATAGGCTGGCTGCAATCTGTCTACAGTAGATGGCAGGAGATGCCTATTCCGGTTGTCGCTGCTGTTCAAGGATATTGTATTGGTTCCGGGGTAGAGATGATATTAGGCTGTGATATCAGAATTGCAGCTGATAATGCCAGATTCCGCTTGCCGGAGGTATCTTTGGGTCTGGCACCTGATATGGGTGGCACCACCCGTTTGACCAAGCTGATCGGGGTGGGGCAGGCTAAGAGGATGATAATTGGATGTGAAGAGGTTAAGGCTGAAGAAGCGTGTAGGATAGGTCTGGTTGAATTGGTAGTTAAAGAAGAAGATCTTAACGCCCGGGCTCTCAGTATGGCTGAAAAAATGGCCGCTTATCCGCCTTTGGCAGTAGGCTGGGCTAAAAAGGGAATTAATCTGGCCCAGGATAACAGCACTGCGGCTGCGTTACTCTTTGAACAGGCCCAATCGGCAGCTTGTTTTGGATCAGAAGATTTAAAGGAGGCTATTGCAGCTTTTGTCGAAAAACGTAAACCAACCTTCAAAGGACGCTAGAATTACAGAGGTCAGAAGGAAACGATGCTCCCCGGTGGAGTAGGCAGAGGCAGATGGTCATTAAGGGTTGATTCGGTTGGACAGGAAATATTAAAAGATAACCATCTGTAACTCTCTAGTGTCATAAGGGATAGCGAGAGGAGGAACAAGGAAATGAAAGAGAGGATAAAGGATTTTGTGTTGGAGTTGGGAGTTGATGATATCGGGTTTGCCTCGGTTCCAGACTATCATAGTCCGAGGTCTCCTCAGGTTGAAAGCATAATGCCTGGAGCCAAGTCGATTATCGTGTTGGCTTACCGGGAATTGTCAAGCTGTGAAAGTCCTAATATGCGAATTGCCATGAATGGCCGGATGGATGTGATGGAATTTTCCAAATCATGCAGTTATAAACTGGCCAGGTTCATAGAAAAAGAATTTAATGGACGGGCTATGACTGTGGGAGTGTCCTATCCCATGGCTATGGAGCAAGAAACCGGGGGATCAGTAGGTGAGCTTTCCCTGCGTCATGCTGCGGTAGCAGCCGGGTTGGGGGTAATAGGAAGGCATAACCTGGTTATCCACCCAGAGTTGGGTACCCGGGTGATATTTACTGCGGTTCTCTGTGACTTGGATTTATCAACCGATCCACCGGTAACAGCAGAATTATGCATCGACTGCGATATCTGTGTTGAAGCATGTCCAGCAGGTGCCCTTGATGAAGAAGGTTTTACTAATGTAAACAAATGTTTAAGCCAATCCCAGCCTTGGGGAATCGGCGGCAGCATAAGGTTCTGGTCCAAGTTTGTGGATGGTACCCCCGAGCAGCAGAAACAGATGTTTATAGATCCACATTACTGGCGCCTGTACCAGGCGCAGCTGATTGGCTTTCAGTATAATTGTTTCAAATGCATGAGTTCCTGCCCGGTGGGGTTGAAAAGATAAAAAGTTATTTAGGGTATAAATCTCTTTATAGGCCACGGGGACAGGTTCCTTGGCTCACCGGGTAATCCAAAGTGAGCCAAGGAACCTGTCCCCGTGGCCCATGTCCCCCTGTCCCAAAAAAACATTGGCATGAGTATTTCGATTATGATAAACTGAATGCGAGTATTACATGTGCGGAATTTACTGCAAAAAGAAAATGAAATGATAAATATGAGGGAGGTTTAATAATGAATTTTAATCTTACCAAAGAACAGTCACTGCTGCAGGCTA
>CAZXIR010000051.1:1739-14876 GCA_964640845.1 uncultured Syntrophomonas sp. | reverse complement strand
GCGGTGGGTAATTTTTCCTTTACATCCAATTAAGAAGGATTTAATTTTTGCTTCATTCTAAGAGGTAAAAGCAAGTTATAATTAAATAATTTCTAATAATGGTATAGCTGTAAGGGGTAGGAAGCTGTTAATCCAGCTACCAATATAGCATGCCCCGTAGACTGGAAGGTGAGAAAGACCTTTGGTGTGGGCCAATTAACATAAGGGGGGCCTAAATTTAGGGCTCCCAGGCATCGCTGACTAAATACCCCATGGGTCATCTGCACATCTATAAGGGTAAGGGAATTTTGACACTGCAAACACACCGATGAGGGATTTCCTACTTAGAATACAATTTTCTTACCTCGAATATTCACATTCACGATTAAAGCAACCGCAAGAAGGTTAGTGACCATGGAACTCCCGCCATAACTGATAAATGGTAAAGGGATACCGGTAATTGGCATCACTCCTATTGACATACCAATATTTTCAAATATGTGGAATAGCCACATAGCAGTAACCCCTATCACCACCAGAGTTCCAAAAAATTCCCGAGATTCAGAGGCAATGTATAAGGAACGCATTATTAATATCCCGTAGATTACGATTAAAAAGGCTGCTCCTATAAATCCAAGTTCTTCACCGATTACTGCATATATAAAGTCGGTATGGTGTTCAGGAAGGAAATTAAGCTGTACCTGAGTACCATTATAGAGTCCTTTCCCGGTCAAACCACCTGATCCTATAGCAACCAGAGATTGTATGGTGTTCCAACCTGCTCCGCGTCCCCCCTGTCCATCATTATATGGATCGATGAATACAGTCAGTCGTTTAAGCTGGTAATCTTCCAATGGTATCGGCATACCAAGTTTATAATGTAACAGCAAAACAAGTGCTACTATAAATATACTTCCTCCGATTAGGGCTAAGAGCACCCTGGGATTGGCTCCGGCAGCAAACAGCATAATAAACGTAATAGCTATATACACCAAGGCGGTACCCAGATCAGGTTGCATCATTATCAGAATAAAAGGAAGACCCATGTACAAAAAACAGGGCAGCATTTTTGCTAGAGTATCTAATTCTCCTCTCCTGCGGTTAACGAAATCGGCAAATGCCAGTATCAGCAAAATCTTGGTAAACTCGGCTGGTTGGACGGCAGGAAGCGGACCAAGCGAAATCCACCCGGTAGTTCCTCGAATTTCTGTTCCGAAAACTAGAACCGCTATTAATAGTACCACCGAAAAAACGTAAAGCAATATACCAAAATTTTTAAATTCAGAAAAGTCATAACGGAGAATAATAACAGCCCCTATAAGACCCAACACTATCATAGACAGATGCTTTTTCATGTAATAAAGACCGTCGCTAGACATTCCACTGCTGGCACTACTTTGAATAACTATACCAAATGCCAGTATAATCAAAAGAGTAAATATAAACGGTTTGTCAATTAATTTTAAACGCTTTAAATTCAAAGGTTCGACCTCCCAATACATTATAAAGCTATTGAAATTGGCGTGTAAAGATGGCAATTATAGGTTGCAAATTATTTAACCATCAGAAAAAGACAAACCCGGGGGTGGGCTACCCGGATTCATCTTTTTGACAGAGCTCAAGGAATTGTATTAAGGAGCTTTTGATTTAGCCTGAATATCTTTTATAGAAACTAGAAATTCAAGTGTCTTTAGACATTGTTAACCTTTCTTTTTAAACCCTCGAACCGGAATATTTGCTATCAGGGCAATAGAATTCTCTTCATTTTCTAAATTCACCTGTAGAGCTTCCTCATCTATGTCTAAATAGTCACGTATAACTTTTATCAAGTCTTCTTTCAAAGAATTCAAAAAATCGGGCGATACTGAAGCTCGATCATGAACCAGTACCAGGCGCAGCCTTTCCCTGGCGATATCCTTACTGGGCATACTTTCCCTGGAAAAAATTCGGCTGAGTATTTCTAACAAACTCATCCCCTCCTCTTACCTAGCCAGCTTTAACATTTTCTTGAATTTGTCCATTATATTTTCCGGATCATCTAGTGAGTACAGGGGGATTTCTTCTCCATTCAGCCTTCGTGCAATACGACGGTAAGCCGCTCCGGCCTTGGATACATTTTCAAGTACGGCCGGTTCTCCTCTATTGGTTGATACTACTATGGCCTCATCTTCCGGTACTACGCCTAGAAGCTCAATAGCAAGTATATCCATGATATCATTGGTATCCATCATATCTCCTCGTTTTACCATCTTGCTGCGTATTCTGTTGATAATCAGTTTTGAATTTGTGAGTCCCGCTGCTTCTAAAAGACCAATTATCCTATCCGCATCTCTTACTGATGAAACTTCCGGGGTAGCTACCACCACCGCTTTATCAGCTCCAGCAATAGCATTTTTGAAACCTTGTTCAATTCCGGCTGGACAATCAACTAGTATAAAATCAAAATCTTTACGCAGTTCATTAGTCATATTCTTCATCTGGTGAGGAGACACAGAGGTCTTGTCTTTAGTTTGCGCTGCAGGCAGCAGATAAAGGCCATCAAAACGTTTGTCCTTTATTAAGGCCTGCTTCAATTTGCAATGGCCGTTAACTGCATCTACTATGTCAAAAACGATTCGGTTTTCCAAACCCATTACTACATCCAGGTTTCTAAGTCCTATATCAGTATCTATCATTACCACTTTTTTGCCCATCATAGCCAGTGCTGTACCTAAATTGGCTGTAGTGGTAGTTTTTCCCACCCCACCTTTTCCTGAAGTAATTACTATTACTCTACTCTTCATCCTTAAGCCCCCTATCATATTTTCAACTTCTCAATTATTACTCTTCCCTCCCGGATCCGGGCTATTTCAGGGTAATCAACCACACTTTCCCCATCCGGAGGTCTGGTAATATGAGTAGCAATTCTTAACTGAGTTGGATTTAATCGATAAGCAGCGATAATCGCTTCTTCATCACCGAAAACTCCAGCATGTGCCATTCCTCGCAAAGACCCCATTACCAGTATATTACCACCTGCAACTACTTCAGCTCCTGGGTTAATGTCCCCCAGGACTACTACATTTCCCTGTACAAATCTCTTTTGTCCGGAACGGATATGTTGGCAGATCAAGGCAGTATTATCATACTCGGTCATACCTTCGATTAGTCTCTCCTCTTCCAAATCCTCCTCCACATCCAGCAACCTTCCTGATATCAGTTCCTCCATATGCATGCCATAATCCAGAAGGGTGTCTTCCAGGTCTCTTATCTGCTTATTACTCAAGATTTTTTTCCCGATATCGATAGTTACCTTGCTGCCAATGGGCATATCTGCCACAGAATTTAGCTTCTCCTCCAGTCCCCTTTTCATTTGAGCAAAAGTATTGTACGCTTTCAGGTCTATCAGCATTCCGCGCCGGGCCTGTTTAAATGCTGTACTCACCTACTTAGCCCCCCATTCCATAAAAAACCCTGCTAGCTATCAGGGCTATAAATAGTTCATTTGCTCATTTAATTCTATATTTACCTTTATTTCCCTCCGATGAAAATGATAAAAATAGGGGTGATATTATCTAATCACCCCTATTTTAGTCGGCTCTAATCAAGAAAATTCTCTTATTATTCGTCAGCGTTATTCGACTCCAGACTGATTGTTTTCGACTGTCTCTAAATAATTGCTGATTTTAAAGTAATGCCGAAATACATCCCTAGCCACCAATCCGGCTGATTCACCCCCGCTATACCCATATTCTACTACTCCAGCAAAAGCGATTTCAGGGTCATCAAAGGGAGCAAAGGCAACAAATACTCCATGAAATTCCTTGGCTGCATTATCTCCTATTCTACCGGTCTCAGCAGTACCTGTCTTGGCTCCTACCTGTATTGCCTCAGGAAAATCGTAAAAGAGAAAATGTGCAGTTCCTCCAGGTTGGGTTACTGCCAGCATCGCCCTTTTGGTCTCGGAAATGGTCTGCGGCTTAATATCTACATCTTTATTTATATGTGGTTCAGTCTTTTCAATAGTTTTTCCATCCTGATTAACTATTTTGCTCAACAAATAAGGCTGCATGCGGTAGCCGCCATTGGCAATAGTAGCCACATAGTTTGCCAGCTGTAATACGGTGTAATCATTAGATCCCTGTCCAATAGCTGTATTAAAGGTATCGTAGGCCTGCCAGGTGGTATCAAATTTGTAATCAATTTGGTACTGTGCTTCTAAATTATTCTTTTCATTTTGCTGCTTCTTCTTCAAACGACTTATCTCTTCTTCATCTACCACATCGGTTAGTAAATCAGCGTATTTTTCATCCAGTTCCTGCCTCAGTCGGTCATATTTTTTATCAATCAGAAGGGTATTTATTTGATTTTTCCATTCTGGAGTAGGTAATAGTCCGGTTGCTTCATAAGGTAAGTCAATACCAGTTTTTGATCCCAATCCGAATTCCCCGGCCACTCGGATAATTTCTTGCTGCCCTGCTCTGCGCGCCATTTCCTGAAAATATACATTGCATGAACCGGCCATAGCTGAGAAATAATTTACATTGCCATGGACACTCCAGCATCTGATAAAAGGAGCAATCCAGTAATTACCTGTACAATTAATATAGTCAATTGGATTAACCACTCCCTTATTTAAAGCAGCCATACCAGTTATCATTTTAAATGTTGATCCCGGAGGATAAGTGGACTGTAACCCACGGTTAGTTATAGCACCGGGCTGCATAGGGTCATAAGCTTCGGTCTGAGGAAAATAATATTCTGCTCGCTTGGAACTTATATTCCCTTTCCAATCATCAGGATACATAAATGGACTGCTACACAGGGCCAGGACTTCTCCAGTCTTAACATTAATCACCGCTGCCGAGCCCACTTTAGCTTTAGGATATTTTTCCTGAAGCTGAGCAAGGGTATTTTCCATGCTTTTCTGCAGGACTTCTTGTAATTCCATATCCAGCGTAAGATACAGATTGTTGCCCTGTTCCGGCTCTAATGTCACTAGGTCCCGGATTGGCCTGCCTTGGGCATCAACTTCCACCGTGCGGGCTCCATCCCTGCCTTTCAATACGTTTTCGTACTGCTTTTCAATGCCGGATTTTCCAATAAGACTGTTAATACTATATACCCCATCCTCAGAATCTTGTATCTCCTTTTGGTCAATAGAATGTATATACCCTAACACATGTCCTCCCAGTGAACCCTGGGGATAGTTACGCAGGGGTTCAACAACAATGGACACACCTGGTAAAATCCGACGATTCTCTTCCAGTTTAACTACCAGATCCCAGGGAATATCGTGTATAAGGGTGATCGGCTCATATAATCGATATTTTTGCAATTCTACTTTTTCTTCAATGATTTCCCGGGTTATTTCCGGGTAGTAATCCTTTAGTATGATTAACAGGTTATCGATAACCGTTTCCTGCTTACCCATCCCTAGATAACCAAGGCTTAAGGAGTAGACGATCTCATTAGTAGCCAGGATCTCTCCGCCACAAGCATATATAATCCCCCGCATGGCTTTTATGGGAAGCAATCTTACCCGGTTTTCCTTGGCCTGTGTTTGGTAAGTTTCATTATTAAACAACTGAACTACTGCCAGCCTCACCACCAACAAGATTAACAGCAGAATTATTAAATAAGTATAGGCCTTTAATTTTTCATTCAGCTCTTCAGCTTTCATTTATCTCTCCCCATTTAAACTGAGTAATCCCCTTTTGAAGGAATTATAATACCAGACATACACTGGAACTGCCAGAAGCATATTATATATACTCTGGTATATGGCGCCGCTAATAATGGAAGTATCCAGGTTAAATACGCTAAAAGCACTCCAGCCCAAAATGAACATAAACAAAGAATTGAGTACGGTTCCAATTAAGACTACCAATAAGCCTACCAGAAGGTTTTCGTTAAAAAAGCGTACCTGCAGACGGCCAATTATATATCCGGTTATAGCTTTGGATATGGCACTAACACCTATGAACCTTCCTAAATACAAGTCTTCAAACAAGCCGCATAGAAAACCGTATCCAGCTCCCTTTTTTTCTCCATTAAGAAAGGCGAAGAATACTACAAATATCAGCACCATATCCGGCTGGGCTCCATTAATAGTGTAGATGCTGAAAAATGTCGACTGCAAAAATATTGCCATAAAAGGTAACAGGCCAAGCATAAAATATCGCAAGATGTTTTATCCTCCCATTTCCTCGACCTCATTATCCTCAGGAGTTAGATCTTGCGGATAATAATCGATGACTACCAATACCTCTTCAAGTTTATCAAAACTAACAACTGGTTCTACCAGAGCGGATAACAGTAATCCATCCGGCTGCAGCTCAACTTCTTTCACTATGCCGATATTGATTCCTTTAGGATAAGATTCCGATAATCCTGAAGTAATGATCTTATGCCCCGGTTGGACAGTTGAATAGTAAGGTATGTTGACCATCCTCACCAGATTATTGTTACCCAAGCCTTCAATTATACCCTGGGTCTCCCTGCTCTCCTGTACAATAGCACCTACAGCTATTTCCCGGTGGGTTATTAGATCTATGTAGGCCGCATCACGGCTCACGCTGGCTACTCGACCTACAAGCCCCTTGGGGCTGATTACTGCCATGTCTTTCTTAATACCGCTATTAGAACCTTTATCGATAACAATAGTTCGAAACCAATTATTGGGACTGCGAGCAATGACTCGAGCTGGAACCATCTGGTATTCCCTTAAGCTTATATCCTGGAAACCCAGCAGACTTCTTAGCCTGCGTACCTCCATCTTTTCTTCCTGAAGTATCTGGTTTTCCATGGTCAGTTCCTGGTTCCGTTCTTTAAGGCTATCAATTTCCTGCTGTAGCTGTTGCTTGCTGCTAAAAAAGCCATTCACACTGCCTAAACGGTCTTTAAACTCGACTACCCCGCTTTGCAGCGGGGTATAGGAATCCCTAATAATATTTTCCACCAGGCTGATTTGGTTCCTTTCTGAAGAGGTATAATTAATAAGAATAATAGCACCTGTAAATAGAACGATGACCAGCCAGAAATACTTGTTCTTAAGATATTTTTTCAAAATTTCCTCACCCAAATAATAACTAATTTTTTGGTGATATCAGCACCCTTTTTAACACGTCAATATTTTCCAATACCACTCCTGTTCCCCTGGCTACTGCCAGCAGTGGCTCTTCACAAACATAAACCGGCATATTGGTCTCTATGCTAATTAGTTTGTCCAATCCCTTTAATAGGGCACCTCCTCCGGCCATTACAATTCCCCGGTCCATAATATCTGAAGCCAGTTCGGGTGGAGTCTTTTCCAAACATATTTTTATCCCATCCAAAATCTGATCCACCGTCTCTTTAAGAGCCTTCTGAATTTCGGTGGATGATACCTGGATAGTCTTGGGCAAACCTGTTACCAAATCCCTCCCCCGAACCTCATAAAACTCTTCCTCTCCCTCCCACAGTGCCGAACCTATCAGCATCTTTATGGCCTCCGCGGTTCTCTCTCCAATAAGCAGATTATAGTTCTTTCTAAGATGACTAATTATCGCTACATCCATATCATCCCCTGCTACCCGTATTGATCTGGATGTGACTATACCTCCCAATGAAATAACTGCAACTTCAGTAGTGCCCCCACCGATGTCCACTATTAAGTTCCCGGTGGGTTCATGGACCGGCATGCCTGCACCGATAGCTGCTGCCATCGGTTCCTCAATCAGGTAAGCTTCTTTAGCTCCTCCTGCTACCGTAGCTTCTCGTACAGCTCTTTCTTCCACCGTGGTACAGCCCGTTGGTATACTAACAATAACCCTAGGCCGCATAAAAGGATTCTTTTGCCCTATGGCTCTAGTTATAAAATATTTAATCATGGCCAAAGTAACATCATAATCTGCTATCACGCCATCTTTCATAGGCCTAATGGCTACTATATTACTGGGAGTTCTCCCAATCATCTGCTTGGCTTCCTCACCTACCGCCAGTACTTTGCCACTGTCTAATTGTATCGCTACCACTGAAGGTTCACGCATAACAACACCTTTGCCCCTTACATGCACCAGTGTATTTGCAGTACCCAGATCTATTCCTAAGTCTTTTCCGAAAACCAATATCCTTTGCCTCCTTAGATTCTAGATTAAACCCTTTGATTTAAGACTGCAGTATGTATTGTCTCCAATTATTATATGGTCCAGCACGGATATTCCCATAATATTCCCGGCTTCAATCAAACGCCGCGTTATCTCCACATCCTCCTGACTGGGAGTAGGATCTCCGCTGGGATGATTATGCACCAGTATCAATGACGCCGCACTTTTTTTTACTGCTACCTTGAAAACTTCCCGGGGATGAACGATGGAGCTGTGCAAGCCCCCTACTGATATATCCTGCATTTCCAAGATTCCGCCTTTACGATCAAGATATATTACCCGAAAGTGCTCCCGGTCAAAGTATCTCATCTCTTCCATAATCATATTTTTTACATCATCAGGTGATTTTATCTGCGTTTTTGGCTCGCTGCCCTGGGCCATGCGCCGCCCCATCTCTATGGCGGCTTTGACGCTCACTGCTTTGGCAGGACCAATCCCCTTTTCTTCCAGCAATTCTTCCAGGCTGGCGTCTTTTAAATGTCTAAGAGATTTATATTTAATCATTAACAGTTGAGCTAATTCCAGGGCGCTCAGTTCTCTAGTTCCCTGCCCCAAAATTATAGCCAGCAGTTCTGCATCATCCAGATTTTTTTCTCCTTTAGTCATTAATTTTTCACGTGGTCTCATGGCTTCAGGCATATCTTTTATTCCCGTATGATAAAAACTCAGAGCTTCACACCTCCAGCAGTTTTACTCCCTGCCTCTTAAGCATGGAATACAGGTTCTTTAAAGGCAACCCAACTACATTGAAATAACATCCCTCGATTTTTTCAACGAACACTGCCCCGGTTCCCTGTATTGCGTATGCTCCTGCTTTGTCCATAGGTTCTCCAGTTAATATATAAGCTCTTATTTCTTCATCGGTAATATCTCGGAAATATACCCTGGTGGTCTCAACCTGAACCTCACCCGTACCGTTTTCGGCATCTATTACACAAACGGCGGTGATCACTTCATGTTCTCTTCCTTTGAGCATGGATAACTTTATAAAAGCATCCATGGCATGGTCTGGTTTCCCTAGCATCTCTCCATTACATATTACCACTGTATCAGCCGCAATAATTATACCATCTTCTACCTGTTTGCGAACCTGTTCTGCTTTA
Organism: uncultured Syntrophomonas sp.; assembly: GCA_964640845.1. Lineage (GTDB taxonomy): Bacteria > Bacillota > Syntrophomonadia > Syntrophomonadales > Syntrophomonadaceae > JAAYJK01. Next base: position 5,668 of record CAZXIR010000051.1, on the reverse strand, counting down.
CTTAGGGCTATCCTTCTCACTGCATCCCCGGGTTTTTCTCCGGGGAAAAACTTTTCATCAATATCCGCCGGACAGCATTCAAACTTGATGCGCAACAACTCTAGAATATTCTGACGTCGTGGTGACCCAGAAGCTAGAATGATCCTTTTCAAATCTTATCTCCACTCTTATAATCTCTTATATACAAAATAAGCTGCTACAAAACCAATTATAGTAAACAAATTTATATGCATCATTAAGCCCAAGGAAAAACTTATGACTCCAAGATTCAAACTAAATTCTGGTATCCCAACACTTTGCGTTTCTCCCCAGGAATTTGCAGCAGGCCAAAGGCTTACAACTGCGTCCCCTATCCACCCGCCGATAAATCCACCCAATACCAGCAGCAAGATTAATATCTGCCAGCCAGGATAGGTGCGCGACCTACTTGTCAATTTTCTCCCTCCAACAACCACCTATTTTTTTTAAAGTGTAGCATTACTACCATGGAAACACAAGCTGGTAAAAAAGGAGGAGAATACCCTTTACAAGCATTCTCCTCCCTTATTTCATTTGAATAAACCTGCTTATTTATTCTGGACCAAATTGAAACTCAAGACTTCCAGATTAACAGACAAATCAACATTCCTTAAAACAACATCATTAGGAACCTTCAGCACCCGGGGTGAAAAATTCAATATGGCCTTAACTCCTGCTTCTACCATTTCATCTGTAACCTCTTGGGCCTGTGTAGCGGGCACCGTAACCACTCCAACGTGTACATCATTTTCCTGCACCCTGTTTTTGAGCACTTCCAAAGACTCCACGTGCAGGGGGCCTAATTTGGTGCCTATCTTATCTTCTGCCACATCCAGAATAGCCTTTACTACAAAACCCCGTTCTCTAAAACCTTGATAGAGTGCTAGGGCAGATCCCAGTTTTCCAGCTCCTACTATTATTACATTCCACTCATGGTCCAGACCCAGAATTCCCATTAGGTAGCCATATAGTTCATCAACCTTGTAGCCAACTCCTCTAGTTCCAAATTCTCCAAAGTAAGCTAGATCTTTTCTGACCTGAGCTGAACTAACCCCCACTCCTTTAGCAATTTGGCCAGAGGATACAGTATCTTCCTCTTCATCCATCAGCTGATGGAGATATCTGGAATATATAGAAAGTCTCTGCACAGTTGCTTCCGGTATTTTAAATGCTTTCAATTTTCCACCCCTTCACGGCAGTATATTTATCTATGTTACAATATGCACTATCTTGGTATTACTATTGTACATAAAAATAAGCATAAAAATAAGCTCTTTCATAAAGAAAGAGTACAAATTATAGAACAAAATTTATTATTTTCAAAATATTGTAGGTTAATATAGCTACCACCGCAGAAGATGGGATAGTTACAAACCAAGCCACTATAATCTGCCGGGCTATATTCCATCTTACTCCCTTTAATCTTTTGGCAGCCCCAACTCCCATTATGGCAGATGATACTACATGCGTGGTGCTTACCGGAGCCCCCAGTAAACTTGCTGAATAAATAACCAAAGCCGAACTAAAATCAGCAGCAAAACCATTAATCGGCTCTATACGAAATATTTTGCCCCCCATGGTCTTAATTATTTTCCATCCTCCTACCGCAGTACCCATACCCATAGATGCAGCACAAGCAATTTTTGCCCATAAAGGAACATCAAAAACTGCTATGAATCCCCCTCCAACCAAGACCATGGTAATTATACCCATAGATTTTTGAGCATCGTTTGACCCATGCGCAAAGGAGGCCATGCAGGCTGCTACAATCTGCAGTTTACGAAAACCGTTGTTAATCTTGGAAGGCGCAGCAGGCTTAAAAACCCAGAAAAGTATAGTCATGACACCGCTACCCATTAGCCCCCCGACTATTGGAGCTATAATCAATCCCACTAATATTTTTAAAAAACCTCCCCATAGAACTGCATGATAACCAAAACCAGCTATAACTGCTCCGGTTAACCCTCCGATTAAAGCATGGGAAGAACTGCTGGGTATACCAAAATACCAGGTAAATAGGTTCCAGAATATGGCTCCAATCAAAGCCGCTACCATCACTGAACCAGTCACCAGCTCGGGTGCCACCAGACTTTTGCCAATAGTGGCCGCAACTGCCGTACCACTCAAGGCCCCCACAAAGTTCAAACTGGCAGCAATCATAATTGCATTTCGGGGTGATAGTGCTTTAGTTGAAACCGATGTGGCTATGGCATTGGCTGTATCATGAAATCCATTTATGAAATCAAAAATTAGGGCTAAAAACACTATGGTAATGATGATACTGATACTAAACATATTTTACTGCGATTCCCTTAAGTATATTACTAACATTCTCGCAGTAGTCGAGAGTAGTTTCCAGATGCTCATATATTTCTTTCCACTTTATAATATCTACTACATTTTCTGTGTTTTCGAAAAGAAGGGCAATGCCTGCTCGATACAGGTAATCGCCCTCATGTTCATATGCCCTTATTTTTTCGCTTGCTTCTACAACTTCATTATGCATATTTCTAATATCTGGCAACTTGGAAACGGCTGCTTTTATCTCTTGAGCCGCTTCTTCCAATACATTAGCTAGTTTTAATATATAAATCTCTTTTGGTTTTCCAGCCTTATATATAACAATTTTTTCCATTGTACCTTGGGTGTGATCAACTATGGAATTTAATCCCCTAGCTAGTTGGAGTATATCTTCCCTATCAAATGGTGTTACAAATGAACTGTTGATCTGAGACATAACTTCCGACAGAATATTATCTCCCCGTTCTTCAACTTGATTGATGGACTCCAAATTCTGGGCTGAATCATCCCCAGGTTGCTCTATAAATTCCTTTAACAAACTAGCAGCTTCGGCTATAGCATCAGCTAATTGTTCAAAATATGTGAAAAACAGGTCATTACGTGGCTTTAGTTTAAAAACCACCTTGACACCTCCTCAATTCTGCACCCTATACTGGTCCTTATCTGTAATTATATCAATAATAATATTAAGGCTTTGTTAATAATTTGTTAACAAAGCCTTAAGGATTCGTAAACTCTAGTCGAGCTTTATCCAAGAGGTAAAAGGATCCCGTGATCAGTAGGTATTCATCATCAGCTAACACTTCAAGTGCTTTTTTCACTGCCTTTTCGATATCTTCCTCTATATAGCATTCTATTTCCGGATACATTATATTCCACAGCATTGCTACTCTATCCCATTTATTTGCTCGCTCCCCCTCAGGCCTGCTTACAATACATTTACTGGTGTTTAATCCCAGGTATGATAAAGCACCTTGGGCATCTTTGTCATCCAAATAACCACACAGCAGGACCTTTTTTCGTTCCCCTAAGATATTGTTCAGAGAACCTGACAAGGCCCATGCCGCCTGTGGATTATGACCTGCATCAACAATAACCAGAGGTTCCCGGCAGACAAGTTCCATCCGGCCGGGGAATTTCATCTGCTTCAGAGTATCTATTAAGGCGGGAATTTCTATTCTGAATCCACGGTTTTCCAATATACCAATTATGGCTAGAGATATTCTTAAATTGGCCAATTGATACTCGCCGCCCAGCCCAAAATGTACCCCGGCTAAATGTTTGCCTGCCCAATGGATATCTATTTCCTGCCCCTCAATTCCAGAATGCCCATTAGGGGTTACCTTGATGGTATCCAGGTCAAAACAGGGAGCATGTTCCCTAAACGCCTTTTCCCGGATAACTCTGAAGGCCTCATTATTCATTTCACCTACTACCACAGGTATCCCGGGTTTGATTATCCCCGCCTTGTTCTGGGCAATTTCTGCTAGATTTTTCCCCAGAACTGCGGTATGATCGTAGTCTATCCCCGTTATGACTGATACCAACGGTATGATAACATTGGTGGAGTCATAGACTCCGCCTAATCCAACTTCAATTACCGCCAGGTC
>CAZXIR010000051.1:0-1639 GCA_964640845.1 uncultured Syntrophomonas sp. | reverse complement strand
GCAACATGTATACACTTTAACGCTTTTTCTGGTCTGCCCATAAGCTCCAGCAGTCTATTTATTCTCGTCAGACCCGGCCTTATACCGAATACACTTAGCCTTTCCAGTTGCTGGGCTATTTCTCCCTGAATATCTGTAGCCGTTGTAATATCCCCTCTTTCTTGGTTTTGGCCTCTTCAACTTTGTGTTTCTCTTTAAGAATGACTTCCTTAGGAGCCCGGGATAAAAAGGACTCGTTTTGCAGCTTGGCTTCTGCCTTACCCAAATCCGACTGGACATTTTTCAGCTCTTTAGTCAACCTGGCTATTTCCTTTTCGAAATCGATGATTCCTTCCAAGGGAACGTATATTTCCATAAGCGAACTTACGGCTGAAACTGCTTGTTCAAGTTGACTATCCAGTTGTTCTACTAGATCCAGTTTCCCTACATTGGCCATCTGGCCTAAATAGGATTGGTTGTTCATAAACATCTGCCTTAAATCGGGATCAGGTATCATTATTACAACGTCAATTGGGGAACCGGGTGGAATATTAAACTCAGCTCGGATATTGCGAATAGAGCGGATGGCGTTCATTATCTCTTTCATGTTTTCTATTACCTCAGGCCATATTTGTTCTTCATTTATATCCGGCCATCTATCGATCATTATACTGTTACTGTGGCCAGGCAGGTTCTGGTAAATCTCTTCGGTAATAAAGGGCATAAAAGGATGCAGGGTTTTCAAAATGGTCTGCAGTACATCTTTCAATAAGTTTTGTACCACCAACTTTTCACGCTCATCCCGAGGATTGAATAACCGGGGTTTGGCTAGTTCAATATACCAATCACAGAACTCATCCCGGATAAATTCATATAGGCCTCGCGCAGCTTCACCCAGGTCATATCTGTGCAGATGATCTGTCACTTCCTGCACCATCAGATTAAGCCGGGACAAAATCCAGCGATCTACCATCTGCAGTTCGTCATCAGAAACTTCTATCTGCCTGTAACCCTTCAGATTCATCATCACGAAACGGGATGCATTCCATATCTTATTGGCAAAGTTCCTGGTGTTTTCAACCTTTTCCCAATTCAAGCGCACATCATTACCGGGAGTAACTCCGGTAATCATGGAAAATCTTAAGGTGTCAGCACCATATTTATTGATTACTTCTATGGGGTCTATTCCATTACCCAGCGATTTGCTCATCTTTCTGCCTTGACCATCGAGAATCAAACCATGTATGTTAACATCATAAAATGGTACCTGGCCAGTTTGTTCGATACCCGAAAAAATCATACGAGCAACCCAGAAAAAGATGATATCTCTCCCGGTTACCAACACACTGGTAGGATAATAATACTCCAAATCTTTGGTATCATCCGGCCAGCCCAGGGTGGAAAAAGGCCACAGAGCACTACTGAACCAGGTATCCAGAACATCTTCATCCTGTACTAGACTGCTGGATTGGCAATTATTGCATTGTGTTGGATCGATTCGGCTGCATATCACTTCTCCACAATCCTGACAGTACCACACTGGAATACGGTGTCCCCACCATAACTGCCTGGATATACACCAATCTCGAATATTTTCCATCCAGTTGATGTAGATCCGGGTAAATCTTTCGGGAATAAATCGGATCTGTCCATCCAATAC
>CAZXIR010000050.1:0-15150 GCA_964640845.1 uncultured Syntrophomonas sp. | reverse complement strand
TCCTTGGCCCACTTTGGATTGTTGGGTGGGCCAAGGAACCTGTCCCCGTGGCTCTGAGGAACCTGTCCCCGTGGCTCTGTTCCCGTACCTTATTCTGCTTCGCCTATGAGGTCGTAATTCCTTACGGCTTTTAGGTGAACTTGGGCAAATTCACCTTTCTTTAGTTTTTCATGGGTTTTAACTATGGTGAGCCCGTCCACATCAGGGGCTTGGTAATAACCTCGTCCGAGATACAAGTTGTTTTTCATTTGAGAGGAGATAAGTATTTTTTCGTTGCTTCCAATGCGCCTAATGTTCTTTTCCCGACTTATCTTTTTCTGCAGTTGCATTATTTGTTCCCGTCTTTCATGGGCTATTTCTATAGGAACCTGATTTTTCATATATGCGGCCCGGGTACCTTCTTCCGGGGTGAATACAAAAGCTCCCAGCCAATCAAAACGGTTTTGGGCTAAAAAATCATACAAGACCTTAAAATCCTGTTCTTCCTCTCCTGGAAAGCCCAGCATTACAGTGGTTCTTAAAACTATATCCTTAATTTCCTTAAGATTAGTCAGCAAAGTATGCAAATAATCCAGGTCATGGTGACGGTTCATTTTGGCCAGTATTTTATCCGAGGCATGCTGAATGGGAATATCAAAATATGGAATAACCTTTCTATTTGCGGCCAGGCTTTCTATTATTTCTTGATTTAAATGAGCCGGATGCAGATACATAGCTCTTATCCATTCCAGTCCCTCTATCTGTTCCAATTTGGCAAGGACCTGTGGCAGGCACGGCCGATCATAAATATCCACACCATAGACGGCCGTATCTTGAGCTATTAGCACCACTTCTTTTACCCCTTGTTTTGCCAGCTGTCTGGCTTCTTCCTCGATATCTTCTAAGGGCTTGGATCTAAGCCGGCCTCTTATGGATGGGATTGCACAATAGGCACATATATTATTACATCCCTCGGCGATTTTCAGATAAGCCATTCCGGGAGGGGTAGTAAGCATTCGCTGACCCGTTTCAATAAAAGTAAGGGGTGGATCACTTATTTTTACCGGTCTTTCTCCTGCCTCAATGGCGGCCAATGCCGCAGCTATTTCCTTAAAACGCGAAATGCCCAGAACCCCATCCAGTTCAGGCATTTCATCAAGCAACTCCTGACCATGGATCTGAGCCAGGCAACCTGCAGCAATAATATATTTGACCGCTTGGCATTCTTTTAATCTACCCATTTCAATTATAGTATCAATAGATTCCTCTTTGGCATCGGTGATAAAACCACAGGTGTTAACAACTACTGCATCTGCCCGTTCGGGAGAATTTACGATTCTGTGACCATTTTTTCTTAAAACATCCATCATTATTTCCGTATCTACCAGGTTCTTAGGACATCCCAGGCTAATAAAACCAACGTTCACTGTTTGGACTCCTATTCTTTATTATCGTTAACTGTAAACTCTTTATCTTTCACTTCTCCGCTCTTACCCAATGGTTCTACTTGCACTCCATTATAGAATATATCTATACCGCCCGCATTACCGGCCTTAATGTATACCGATTGTTGACCTTCCAGAATTTTTTCCTCACCGGCAAACAGTACCGCTTCAAAAATCGATTCCCCATCAACAATTGCTAGCAACCAACAATCGCTTTTGGCCTTAACTGATATTTCAAAGGTTTCAGGCTGGGTATCTATCGGATCTGTATTTTTATCAATTCCAGTTTCATTATTATTAGGCTCCTGGATTTCAATCCCCGGTCCCAAATCAGCTGTATGATTATCTTCTACGGCCCTGGAAAAAAAGCCTACCATATAATTACCGATCCACAACACTATGAGCAAAAACATAAGACCGGCCACAATATTTTTTACAGGTATATTGAACCTTTTGTCCTTAACCTGTGCTATTTCTTCATCCTGATGCTGTCCCCCATAAGCCTTGTTTTTAAACTCTTCCACCAGTTCTTTTTCATCTAGCCCTAGAAATCTAGCATACCTTTTCACAAAGCCTATAGCATATACTTTTGGAGGCAATACATCAAAGGTCTCGTCTTCAATCGCTTCTAAATAAAGTTTTCGGATCTTAGTTTCTTCTTCAATATGTTCCAGAGTTATGCCACTCTGGATTCTGGCGGTTTTTAGTGTATCTCCTAGTCCCATATATCTGCTACCCTCCTTTGTATATAAGATAACACAACTTTATTCGTTTGTATTCATTGCCTACTATCCAAGGCTTATTTGAGCTCACTTTATGAAACAAAGCCGGCATCTATACGAATAGTTTTGTTCAGTAAGCCTCATTCCTTCCTTTAATATTAGATTGATCCTGATAATAGGCACATCAAGCATATCCATGTCTGCTTTGCAGCATCTCCAGTTGTTCTTTATTAATAAGTATTTCGCGTCGTTTATTACTATCCAACTCGGATACTATACCCCGGTCTTCCATCATATCTACTAGTCTGGCAGCCCGTGCATAACCAATCCTAAGCCTTCTTTGCAAGAGTGACACCGAGGCCTTTCTACTGTCCACAAATACGCTGACCGCATCCCAGAACAGATCATCACCGTAATCATCATCAACCTGCTCCAAGGACAACTGCAAATCTTCAATAATCTCTGGTTCACTTGAATCCATGGTTTGCTCTTTAATGTATTTAACCGTGTTTTCTATATCCAAATCAGAAACATAAGCCCCCTGAACTCGGAAAGGCTTGGACGCCCCCACTGGAAAGAACAGCATATCACCTTTGCCCAAAAGTTTCTCAGCCCCGGAGCTGTCGAGAATGGTCCGGGAATCTGCGTTGGAAGATACTGCAAATGCTATGCGAGAGGGAATATTTGCCTTTATGGTACCGGTTACTACATCTACCGAGGGGCGTTGAGTAGCAACTATCAAATGCATACCGGCCGCACGAGCCATTTGAGCCAGACGACAAATGGAATCCTCAACCTCAACCGGTGCCACCATCATCAAATCAGCCAATTCATCAATTACAATGACGATATACGGCATCTTTTCCGAGCTCTCCTGGTTATAGCGTTGAATATCCCGTACCCCCATTTCCGCAAACTTCTGATAGCGTTTTTCCATCTCGGTAGCCATCCATTTCAAGACCACTGAAGCTTTCTTAGGGTCGGTTACTACTGGAGTCATTAGATGGGGGATACCATTATAAACTGTCAATTCAACCATTTTAGGGTCTATAAACACCAGCTTAAGCTCGTCCGGAAATGAGTTATAAATAAGGCTCATTATTATACAATTCAGGCATACACTTTTCCCTGAACCAGTTGATCCTGCTATTAATAAATGGGGCATATCATTTAGCCGAGCAGCCACCGTATTTCCACTTATATCCTCTCCCAAAGCAAAAGCCAGAGGGGTGTTAAGTCGACTAAAAGCGGAAGAAGAAAGCAACCTTCTCAACCCTACACTCAATATCTTGCGATTAGGAACTTCGATTCCTACCGCTGACTTGCCTGGTATCGGTGCCTCTATCCTTATCCCGGGCGCAGCCAGATTAAGCTGCAAATCATCGGTTAAACTTATAATCTTGCTTATTTTAACGCCGACTCCAGGAGAAATTTCATACCTGGTTACCGCAGGCCCACAGCTTACTTGGTTCACCTTTACCTTCACCCCAAAACTAGCAAAGGTATCTTCCAGGACGGCTATACTTTCCTCTATATTCTTCTTATCAATAGTCCTTTCATTGGTGATATCACTTAATAAATTCAATGGTGGTATATAGTACTCTCCAAACCCATTTTCCTTCTGGTCGCTTGGCTTGCTTTTATCGCTGACATGTAAATCAGGAACCAGTTCCAATACCGGAGCCTTATTATTGACACCAGGAAAAGGCATTACTATTTCCCCCTGGGCCAGCCCATCCTCACTTGCATTCGAACCTTCCTGTACTGCATCAATAATAAGTGGTGTTGATCGTCGTTTCTTATCCGGCAGTTCCTCCTCATCACACTCATAAAACATAATACTATTAAGCCTGCCCCCTATTTTTTTAAATAATTGGGAAAGGCATTTTATTATTTCGGTAATTGGCCTATCCACTATCAATACTGCTGATATCAATGTGCCAAATATAATAATTATTACAGCACCAATTTTTCCAATCAATTTAATAAAAACAAAAGCTAAAGCTCCACCCAGGTAACCCCCACCCATGCCTTTAAATCCGGCTTCCCATTCACTGATTCCCTGAGGAATCTGATAAACACTTATCCCCAGTAAAATGACTAGACTCAGCAGGCTCATACCCCACATTCGAGTTGACCACAGTTTTTTGGAAATACCAGTATGAATGGACCAGAACAAAAGAAAGGCCGGGATCAAAAAGGCCCCCTGACTGAAAACGGCATCAATTCCCTTTAAATAATAGGTTCCCAGAAAACCTATAAATTGATCGTCATAAGGCAAATCACGAAACTTGTAAATACTCACCCAGGAGAACACAGCTAACATCAGCAGTACGATTGATAGTACTTCACTTTGTATTCCTTTCGGTTCTTCAGGCTTTTTGTTTTTCATTTTACTTTTTTTGGTACTCCCCGTCTTCTTTGATGGGGAAGTTTTTTTTGTGGCCATGTTAAGCTCCATTCGTCCCCACCCTCAGCCAATTTTCATTTGCTTATTGTGGCCTCGGGCCATGAGGGGTTAATATGCAAAATCACACCTCAAATAATAGAAGTGATTTCCGTAACTTTCTACTATTATTCGTCTGCAAAACAGCAATACCTGCTGCATTATACCGTATCGGTGCAAAAACCAAATATTTTTATAATAAAAAGTAGGCAATAAGAGTTAGGGCTGCAACCGCCCAGCAGTAATAAGAAAAAATAGAAAGTCTACCCTCTTTTACTAATTTTAATACCACGTTAATGGCCAGGTATCCAAAAGCAGCTGAAGTTATAAAACCTATCAGATAGACAGATATATTGCCGCCCATTTCTCCATATTTGATAACATCTTGGAGCTGAAAAATTCCTGCTCCCAGAATGACTGGTATGGATAGCAAGAACGAAAAACGGGCTGCAAATTCCCGATCCAAACCGGCTATTAATCCTGCGGCTATGGTAGATCCAGATCTGGATATACCTGGTATTATAGCTAAAGCCTGAATCGTGCCTATAAACAGCGCGTCTTTATAAGAAGTACCTTGAGTGAGCTTTAAACCCAGGTATCGGTTAGCTAAAATTTCAGAGTATTTCAAAACAAACCCGGTGAATATCAATCCCAGGCCTACTACTAAAAGAGATTCAAAAGCTTTTTCAATCGTCGATGCCAGGAAATAGCCGGCCAACCCAGCCGGAATAATTCCCACCAGCAGTAAATAGGTGATCCTGGAAAAAGGCTTTTTTACTATATCCAGAATATCTTGCCAAAAGGCAATAAATACGGCTACCAGCGTACCTAAGTGCACAACCACATCAAAGGTTAAAGGGGCCTGTTGTATGCCAAAAATATGTTGAAATATTACCAAATGGCCTGAACTGCTCACCGGCAGAAACTCGGTTAGTCCCTGAACGATTCCTAATATAATAGCTTGAAAAGTAGTCAATTATTCATCCTCCCCTAAAATGCTTGTTAAATTATAGCATAATCTAAGAGAGATTTTCCTCGAAACGCTTATAAAAAAGCACGCCCCCTGGCGTGCTAAGCTGACATTTTATAACCTATTCCATGAATTTAAGATCAATTATACTCCCTGGGCAATGACGGTTGCTTAAATAATCCATGGGATCAGTGGAAGATACATCAACTACCTTCCAACGTTGAAAATCCACCGATTCTGCCGTTAAATGACCACCAGAAGGCAGTTTTATGGTGACCTGTTGCTTGGCTTCTTGCTGCTGCAGTAATTCCATGGGGTCAGCAATGTATATTATCACTGCAAGATTCCCCCTGACTCCTGAAGATCTTTGATTTTTCTTATAGCCTGTTTCATTCCTCCCACCTCATCAATCAGACCACATCGTACTGCATCTTCTCCTACCAAAACAGTTCCAATGTCACGAGCCAGATCTCCCGTCTTAAACATCAGTTCCCGGAATTTTTCTGCAGTCACGTTGGAGTGTTCAACTACGAATCTCACTACCCGATCCTGCATTTTATCCAGATATTCATAAGTTTGAGGAACCCCGATAACTAATCCTGTTAGTCTTATGGGATGTATAGTCATAGTGGCAGTAGGAGCTATAAAGGAATAATGGGCGCTTACTGCGATAGAGGAGCCTATCGAATGTCCGCCTCCTAATACGATGGATACCGTGGGTTTAGACAGGCTGGCGATCATCTCAGAAAGAGCCAGGCCTGCTTCAACGTCTCCCCCTACAGTATTTAAAACTATCAACAATCCTTTAATCTGAGGGTTCTCCTCAACTGCTACCAGCTGAGGAATCACATGTTCATATTTGGTAGTCTTATTCTGAGGTGGCAGTACCATATGCCCCTCTACCTGCCCGGTAATGGTCAAACAGTGAATGTCGCTCCTAAATGGAGGTACATCTATTTGTCCTAATTCTTTAATATTATTAACAGCCTGTTCCTGATCTGCTGCTTCCTGATGCGGTGTTTCCTGCAAAATATTTTCCCCTTTCTGTTTAATCTTAATATTAGATTTTCCCAGAGAAGCAAAAACATACAAGGATAAATACAATTAAAAAAGCTGCCCTCTAGTCCGCGATGGACATTTGGGGCAGCCTCTTTTACCTGCTTTAATTTATACTTCCATAATTATCGGCAGAATCATAGGCCGGCGGCCGGTTTTTTCATATAAGTGGCGGCTTAAGCGATCACGAATCTGCGACTTTATAACCGCCCACTCAGTTATATTCTTCTGAGTGCAGGCGTCCAAAGCTTCTTTAACTTTTTCTTTGGCATCAACAATTAATTCCTCGGATTCACGCACATAGACAAAACCACGACTCACAATATCAGGTCCTGCCACAACTCCACCCTTGTCCTTGTTGATAGTAACTACCACTATCATGATACCTTCCTGGGATAGCTGCCTCCGATCCCTGAGCACGATATTTCCCACATCTCCTACCCCCAGACCGTCAACCAGTATTCTACCGGAACTTACTTTTCCGTTTATGCCGCCCTTCTTTTTGCCAACTTCAATTACCTGACCGTTTTCTGCCACAAATATATTTTCTTTTGGAATCCCCAAACTCTCAGCCAGTTTGGCGTGTTTTATCAGATGATGGTACTCGCCATGTACGGGTATAAAATATTTAGGCTTGATAAGATTGAGAATAATCTTCAGTTCTTCCTGGGAAGCATGTCCAGATACATGAACTCCCATGCTTCTTTCATATACTACCTCGGCCCCCTGTTTGAATAAGAGGTCTACGGTCCTTGATACCAGCTTTTCATTACCGGGTATCGGGGTAGCCGATATGATTACCGTATCTCCTGGCTCGATACCAACCCAGCGGTGATCAGCAGTAGCCATCCTAGTTAAAGCAGACATAGGTTCACCCTGGGATCCGGTAGTAACGATGACAATCTCTTCCGCAGGGTAATCGCTTATATCTTCCATCTCAATCAACATACCTTCAGGTATATTTATATACCCCAGAGTCATAGCTACCTGTACATTGTTAACCATGCTGCGGCCGATGACGCATACTTTACGATGGTATTTATCCGCCGTGGACACCACTTGCTGAATCCGGTGCACGTTAGAGGCAAAGGTAGTCACAATAATTCTTCCATCGCACTTACCAAACAGTTCGTCAAAGGTATTACCAACAACTTTCTCAGACAGAGTATATCCAGGCCGGTCTGCATTAGTGCTGTCACCCAGCATAACCAGTACTCCTTTTTCACCCAGTTCCGAAAATTTCCTAAAATCAACTAACTGGCCATCAACCGGAGTCTGGTCCAGTTTTATATCACCAGTATGCACCACGATGCCCAGTGGGGTATGAATGGCAATCCCCAGAGCATCAGGAATGCTGTGACAAACCCGGAAAAACTCAATATCATATGGTCCTATGGTAATAATATCCCGTGGTTTTACGACATGAAGTATAGAACTATTGATATTATGTTCATCCAACTTCCGTTCAACCAGACCAAGGGTTAATCTGCTGCCATAAACAGGAACATTTATTTCTTTTAACACATATGGAAGTGATCCCACATGGTCTTCATGCCCATGGGTTAAAAGAATTGCTTTAACTTTGTCCCGATTTTCTACTAAATAAGAGATATCAGGTATAACAATATCTATTCCCAGTAGTTCTTCTTCCGGAAACTTCAACCCTGCATCAATAACAATAATCGTGTCTTGATATCTGAATGCCGTCATGTTTTTTCCAATTTCCCCCAAACCGCCCAGGGGAATTATCTGTAATCGGGTATCGTTCTCCAGCACCCAAACACCTCCCTCATATTAAATTTTAAGCCGCCCCATATCCGTTGCGATTATTATATCTAATAATAAAAACTTATACAACTGTACAAAATATTGCAAATATGCAACAAAATATAAGATAGGCCTGTTGCGGCCTACCTATGTAGTATCCTAAAATTTTATCATGCTACTATTTTATCAGATCATATTTATTAAGCAAGTTCCTGATAAACACTTGTTCGTTTTCTGATGGTTGGGTTAGCGGCAATCTTAAACCTCCAACTTCCTTACCCATCATATTTAACGCTGCTTTTACCGGTATAGGATTAGTAGTTATAAATAAACCTTTGAAAACAGGGAACAACTGCAGATGAAGTTGGCGAGCTTTCTCTAAATCTCCCTTTTTAAAAGCATCTACCATAGCCCTTATTTCATTACCTATAATATGTGATGCTATGCTTACCACGCCCTGTGCGCCTATGGCCATCAATGGCAGGGTTAAAGAATCATCCCCGGAGTAAATCACCACCTGCTCTGGAATGATGCTCTTTAGGAGAGAAACTTGATCCATATTGCCGCTGGCCTCTTTTATTGCTTGCACATTCTTTATTTCGGTCAGACGAGCAATAGTCTCGGGAAGCAAATTACTGCTGGTACGTCCTGGCACATTATAAAGCATAATCGGACGGCTTACATTCTCAGCCACGGCTTTAAAATGCTGATAAAGTCCTTCCTGAGATGGTTTGTTATAATAAGGTGTAACCAGCATTATCCCATCAACACCCAGTTTATCTGCTTTTTTGCTTAATTCTACCGTTGCTGATGTATTATAAGACCCGGTACCGGCCCATACAGGAACTCTATTGCCTACCCGCTCTTTTACCGTTGCATATAGTTTTATTTTTTCGTCCACGGAGAGTACTGGAGATTCCCCAGTCGTACCACAAACTACCAAGCCTTCACTGCCATTGTCACACAGATATTCTGCCAGTTCTGCCGCCTTGACATAATCCACCTGTAGGTCATCCTTATAAGGAGTGACCATTGCTGTCATTAATCCCGGTATTGACACTGATTCTCCACCCACCTTTTATTTCTTTCCCAGTTCAAACTGATCATGCAGGGCCTTTACCGCCAATTTCATATGATCCTTCTTAACCAAACACCATATATTAGTATATGAGTCTCCCGATTGCAGTATCGGTATATCATACTGATCAAGTGCTTCAACTACCCGGGCCATAACACCTGGAATTCCTGTCATAGCTGCTCCAACCACAGCTACCTTAGCACAATTTAATACAATAATTGGAAAAATGTCAATACCTTTTAGGACTGACTCGGCCTGTTGAGCTCGATCATCAGCAACGGTAAACATAATCAATTCCGGCTGGACATTGATAAAATCAACACTGATTCCTGCCTCAGCCATGGATTTAAATATTTTAAGTTGAACCCTTTTGGGATCTGGAATTTTTGCAACATCAATTTTAATCTGAGCTATATTGGAACTATGAGTTATTCCAGTAATAAGGGTATCCCTAATAATACTTACTATATCACTTTCGCTGTCTATACGGTTTCTCACCAAGGTACCCGGTGAATCTGAGAAGGTGGATCTTACTCTTAATGGAATACCTCTTTGCATAGCTATTTCTATAGCTCGCGGATGAACGACTTTGGCACCTTCTCTAGCCATCTGACATATTTCATTATAAGTTATGTCGTTTATCAGTCTAGCATCTTCTACTATGCGGGGATCGGCAGTCATAATGCCTTCTACGTCAGTGAAAATATCTATATAATCAGCATTCAGTGCTACTCCCAGGGCACTGGCAGTAGTATCACTGCCTCCGCGCCCCAGGGTGGTTAACTGGCCGTTTTCGCCAACACCTTGAAATCCTGCTACAACCGGTACCAGACCAGCTTGAAGGCATTGCATGATGCTTTTAGGGTTAACATATAATATATGGGCATTGCCATAGTTCCCATCGGTCACTAAACCCGACTGTTCCCCGGTCAAAAAGGTGGAAGGGATACCCCGGGCACATAATTGATTGGACAAAATAATACCTGATATCATCTCTCCACAGGACATTATCAAATCCATCTCCCGCGGGGGAGGATTAGGATTAACCTGTTTGACCAGGTTTATAAAGGTATCGGTAGCATAAGGATCATTTTCTCTGCCTATGGCTGAAACAACCACCACTACCATATAGTCTTCATTAATCGCGGAGGATATGATGTCACATACCCGGCTGCGAAGCTCCGGTGTTGCCAGCGAAGTTCCCCCGTACTTTTGCACAGCAATCTTCACTTTCTTCCCACCTAACTTGTTTTTAATATAGGCTTTCTTTAACCACTATTTCGCCAATCTGAATGGCATTGGTCGCAGCCCCTTTTCTAATCTGGTCGGCAGCCACCCAGATCACAATACCATTATCTCCTAGTGAGATATCTGGGCGGATTCTACCCACAAACACCTGATCTTTATTAGAAGAGTATAGGGGCATGGGGTAGACTTTGGAACCTGGGTCATCTTGAACTACTACTCCTGGAGCCTGGCTTAATATTCTTCTTACTTCATCCACAGTGATGGGTTTTTCTGTTTCCAAATTAATGGATTCTGAATGGCTCCTGTAAACCGGTACTCTTACTGCTGTAGCTGCTATTTTAAGATCTGGTTCATGCATGATCTTCCTGGTCTCCCAGACCATTTTCATTTCTTCTCTGGTATAACCATCTTCCACGAATTCATCTATATGGGGAATAAGATTGAAAGCTATCGGATACTGAAATACTTCCATTGTAGGTTCAGTGCCCTGCATAGCTGCCAATATATGTTGATCCAATTCATCAAAGCCGGCTTTGCCAGCACCTGATACAGCCTGGTAAGTGGAAACTACCACTCTTTTCAATCGTGCTGCTTGATGAATCGGATTGATAGCCACCACCATAATGATAGTAGAACAATTAGGATTAGCTATAATTCCCTTATGCAGTCTAATATCTCCCGGATTTACTTCCGGAACCACCAGGGGTACATCTTTTGCTAACCTAAAGGCATAACTGTTGTCAATCACTACACAATTGTTCTCTACTGCCTGGGGCGCCAGTAATTTGCTGATATCAGTTCCTACCGCAAAGAAGGCCATATCTGCTCTTTTGAATGCTTGCGGGCTCGCCCCCTCCACAGTATACTCCTCACCTCTAAAGCAAACCTTGGTGCCTGCCTCACGCGGATCAGCAAGACAGATCAACTCCTTTACTGCAAAAGCTCTTTCTTCCAGTATCTTCAACATTTCCTGACCTACTGCGCCCGTAGCTCCTACTAAGGCTAAACGTACTTCTGCTGCCACTTCTAATACCTCCTGCCAAAACTCTATGGACTATTGTAACATAATATTTTGCTTGGTCTCAAGAAACTAGGCTGGTCCCAAAAGTACAGGCTGGATTTGTTTTCCCTGCAGGGCGCAGATTATGGTATCACTAACGTATTCCATAACAGCAATGACTGAATTAGCCTTGGAAAATGGGCTATCCTGCCGAAAAGGCACGAAATATATATTCTTCATATTAAGGAGCAATCCAATATTCTTGGCATTAATACTCAATGCATCATTACTTGATATCCCAATAACTACCGGTCGCTGGTTTCTCAAATGAGCTTTAACCGCCATTAATGCAGGGGTATCCACAATTCCATTGGCTAGCTTGGCTATGGTATTTCCTGTGGCTGGTATTACCACTACTATATCCAACAGTTGCTGCGGACCAATTGGTTCAGCTCCTGTAATAGTATTAATGATCGGATTATCAGTAATATCTTTTATCATATCTTTTAATTCATCCACTTGATAAAAGCGATTATCAATTTGGTCCACTGTATATGAAAGTACAGGAAATATATCAGCTCCCTGCTCCTTCATCTTTCTAATCTGGGGTAGTACATCCGGGATTGTACAATGCGAACCGGTCAGAACCACCCCTATCCGTACCCCCGTCAACCGGTCTCTTTGCACTTCCATCACTTTTTGCACCTCCCTCTCACTTTGAAAATAGATTCTTATCAATTCTACTAAGTTCACTAATGATCACACCTGGGATTACATCGGCCAGTATCTTCCCAGCCGATATGGGAGCAACTTTTCCTGGTAATCCTGGTGCTAAAATGGCCTTGATACCAAAAATATTAGCTGCTTCGAAATCGGTACCTCCGGGTTGGCTGGCCAGGTCTATTATCACCGTCTCCTGGCGGGCATGTTTTAATATATCCTTGGTCAGAACCATCTTAGGAACCGTATTAAACACAATATCCATATGGTTCATCAACGGGTTCAATTCACCATATTCTGCTTTCCTACACCCCATCTCAAGGGCCCGGGCTAACTGACCGCGGTTGCGGGCCACGACTGTAACATGTGATCCCATGGCCTTCAATAACCTAGCCAGAGTAATACCTACCCGACCAAACCCTATGACGCAAGTTTGACTTCCATGAATGGTGATCCTGGTTTCCTCCATGGCTATTTGAAGCGCACCTTCGGCAGAGGGTATCGAATTCAATATAGCCAACTCATCCATTTCACCAACTTCTATCAGGGAAAAATTATAGATCCCAGCCCAGTCTTTAAGAAATTGCCTTGCTGAGCCAATAATTACCATGGCATTATCCGATAAGCTGGATAAGGCTTCTGGAGTTAATACCAGGGCATTCTCGGCATATACCGCTCTGACGATTCGCTCTTCATTAGTGCCTGGCAGAGGTAAAATAACTACTTCTGACTCTTTACATGCCTCCATCACCGAATTAACTGCAAAAGCTCCATGGCATACCATTTCATTAGGAAAACCTGCTATTGCTACCGTTGCACCCATTTTTACGAGCTCAGCAGCCAGAATCAACTCCCTCTCATCACCACCTAAAACGGCAATTTTTATCCCTGAAAGCACCGAGCTCAAATTTTTTCCTCCTTAAGCGATAATTTATAGGTAAAATTATTAGCATTATATGTATTCTTCCAAACTATGGTGCCTGTCTAAAAGGTCTATACTATTCCAGCTAGCAGGGCACAAAAAAGAGCAGGTCCTTTTTCAAGGTAGACTGCTCTTAAGTATTCGTTCATTGTGGAGCGGGCAACGTGTGATATCCTTCGGCGTTTTGTCAGGATGACATTACTGAACTAATTGGCTAATAATATCAAAAAAATTAATTATGCAAATCCTCAAATAATTATCTGAATCTATCAAGGGCTGCAAAATGACTTTAGATCGTTTTCCATATTACATCAGATTCTCCATACCATATACCAGACCCTTTATCTGAGGCATCTTCTTAACTACCATAATGACCCCGGGCATAAAACCTACCCGGTCAATGGAATCATGCCTTATCTTAAGGCTTTGTCCCATCCCCCCAAAAATCACTTCCTGATGGGCAATAAACCCTGGTAGTCTAACACTGTGAATTCTAACCTGATCCATGTCCCCTCCCCTGCTTCCTGGTATTTTTTCAAATTCCCTAACGCTTTTGGGTGGACGTGATACCCGAGTCTGATTTATCATCTCGGCAGTCTTTATAGCAGTGCCTGATGGAGCATCCATCTTCTGATCATGATGCAGTTCAATAATTTCAACATCAGGAAAATAAACTGCCGCTTCTCGTGCGAATTTCATCATCAAAACAGCTCCAATGGCGAAATTTGGTATTACAGCAACCCCAATCTGGTTTTCTGTGGCAATTTTATCCAGTTGTTTAAGTTCGATATCATTAAGCCCAGTGGTTCCGATGACACATGCCACGCCCTTTTGCAAAACCATCCTGGCGTTTTCAAATACTGCCTGGGGGTTGGTAAATTCCACTACCACGTCTGGTTTTTCCCTTTCCAATGTTTTTTCCAAATCATTTTCCAGTCGAATGTCTGATCCTGCCAAGCCAGTAAGCTCCGATACCCTTTCTCCATTAGATTTAACATCTACTGCGCCTATCAACAGCAGTTCAGGGTCTTCTTCTACTGCCTTTAAAGACTCTCGACCCATTTTCCCCAAGGCACCAGTTACTATTACTTTTAGTTTTTTGGTCATAATATATGTACCTCCATCATCCTATTAGAAAATAGTTTTATATATTTTGTTAGCATAGTCAAGATTTGATATAATTCAAAACAGTATTATTTTAATAATAATTGATAAAGGGGTTTAAAATATGGAAGCAATTTTTAACAAAGCCTTGGTACCGATTGATGATTCGGAACAATCCCTGCGCGCCGTCTATAGAGCTGCCGAATTGGCATCTGCAGGGGTAATTAAAAGTCTGGTTTTGCTCAACGTGTACGATAGTTCTAAGGTTGACATTACTAAACTTCACAGCCAGGACAAACTGGATGATTTGCGGGCTGAATCTTTGGAATTACTACAAAAATATGAGAGTATTATGATCGAAAAAGGAGTTCATCCCCATTTAAAAAGAGCCGGTGGCGAACCTTCCTCATTAATTCTGGATGTAGTAGATAACGATGGATCATATGACCTCATCATTATGGGCAGTCGAAGGTTAAACAAATTCAAAGAGCTAGCCTTGGGCAGCGTTTCTGACCGGGTAGGCAGACTAGTAGATATCCCGGTCCTAATAATAAAATAGTATCACCGTAACGCGGGTGAGTGGGACGCGGGGACAGAGCCACGGGGACAGGGACGGGGGACAGAGCCACGGGGACAGGTTCCTTGGCCCATTTGAAATACTAGATATGGGCCAAGGAACCTGTCCCCGTGGCT
>CAZXIR010000049.1:3678-15289 GCA_964640845.1 uncultured Syntrophomonas sp. | reverse complement strand
CCCCCGTCATTTCCGGTTACCGTTGCACTGTAGATATAATAACCCTCATCCGGTACAATGTTCATCTTGGCATATGCACCTTCTCTAACTGAGGTGTAACCATCGACTGCATCACCCGCAGCGTAATCGGTAGGGGCGACCTGTATGACTTTCATGGTGGCTTTTTCCCCCGACATGGAGATGGAGTTGGTCAACAGAGGTCCGAATAATGCTTTGATATCGGTATTCCGGCTCAGCTGAAAACTATAATCCTTATCTACCAAGGGTTTTCCATATTGGTTGAGGACTGTAGTGCCGTTAGCCTTCCAGTGCTCAAGCATTGCGTCGATGCCAGGGTTACCCGCAAACCTTAAGGTGGTACCTCCACCCATACTCTGGTTCCCACTCTCAAAGGCAACCCCGTCAATGGTAGTGGAGGAAAATGATCCATTGCCTTCTGTGCCATAAGTAACCGTGTAGAAACCGGTGGCGCTGAAGTCAACCGTTATAGACTTATTAGCCTGAATATTGCTGATGGTCCAGGTGGTATCATCGGTTTGGGTGGTGTTAGTATCTTCCTTCCAGTATATAACCTTAAATCCTGGGGCGGTAGTGGTGTTCAGATTAACAATATCGCCTTTATATACGGTAATCTCAGTGTTGACCCCGGCACTGTCATAATTATAGCTGGGGTTATCTACCGTGCCATAGGTGGGATTTGTCACCGTAGCCGTCAAGGTACCATAAGCAGCCTTGCTCAGAGAGAGGGTATAGGCATCATTGTCTTCAAAGACCGCCTCTATTTCGTAGTTGCTCCCAATAGCTTGGATAGTAAGAGTTCTACCGTTAGCCGATAAAGTTAGGGCATCAGTTGAGGAGGATAGATAATCAACATTACCGTTTATCTTCCAACCGGCAAACCTGGTGCCGTATGTAGGCTTGGCTTCCAAGACCACTTGAGTACCGCCGGTGATGCTTTGGCTAATATCCTGACTAACCGCAACACTGGAATCGCCATGGGGTGCTTGGGTAGTAGTGAGCAAAACCTCATAACCGTTGTAGTAAGTATCGGCTATGATGGTGTTGTCTTCTGTCATAAT
This sequence comes from uncultured Syntrophomonas sp., assembly GCA_964640845.1. Lineage (GTDB taxonomy): Bacteria > Bacillota > Syntrophomonadia > Syntrophomonadales > Syntrophomonadaceae > JAAYJK01. Next base: position 14,210 of record CAZXIR010000049.1, on the reverse strand, counting down.
GAAGGAATAAGTCTGTTCTAAAGACTCAACATTGGTCCAGCTATCAACTGAATAACCGCTCTTAGGTTCTACTACCACGCTCTTGTCTCCAGGGATAGCGGCACCAGTTAGGACCACCACTTTCTCGTCCGGTGTATCACTGTTGTTGTCAGTGTCATGGTAATAGTATGCCTGCAAATCACCTTCCAAGGTCAATCTATAGCTGTCCCGCTCAAAGACCGCACGCAGGGTAATGCTGGTGTTGCCGCCAGTAATGGAGATGGTTTCCTCGGTGGTGTCAGTATAGGATGCGGCACCACTCACTACCCAGTTTAAGAAATGGTACCCATCCCCAGGAATAGCGTTAAAGGTATAGGAGGTGCCGGTGGAAAAGACGGCTCCGCTAGTCAAAAATGGAGAAGTATCACAAACTACCGTTCCAAATGCTCCATTATTAGCACCGAAGGTGAGGCTTTTTTGTGCCACTCGGAATTCTACCGCTATATAGAGCGGTTCGGAATTCATACTGTAGTTGAGATTGGTACCAATGTAGTTGCCACCTGCCACCTGATATGGTGCTGCAGTGATAAGATCCTGCTCACTGTTGGCAAGGTACCATGATTTAACTTCGTATCCATCATAGGGGGTGGCTTTGAATGTAACTTGGGTGCCGTTTTGGTATTCTGTCCCTGGCACAAAGCCCACCGGGGAGGTTACCTGAACCGTACCGCGCACCTGGCCATTCACAAGAAGTGCCGTAGGAACCACAGGGAAGGTGGCCGCAGTAAGAATGTAGGTACCGCTTACATTGGTAATATCATAGTTGGACAGTTGGGCCGAATCAGCACTGCTGCCCGCCGCGGAAATCAAAGTATATTTGCCGGGAGAGTAAAACCATAATTCACCGAAAGTTGGATCATCTACCGGTTCTGTTTCAGCATCCGGGTTATATTGCAAAATAGTACCTTCCTTGAAGGCCGAATTAATTGCCCTGACATAAAGTCCCAGTCCTTCCAGGGTGTTATTGTTAGGCAAAGCAAGTAACTCTTCTGATGTAGCAGTGTTATAGGCCTTCAGAGTATTAACGGAAGGATGTTGGACCATGTCTGTGTTCGCCGTGTGGGTATAGATTGGTGCCACCAGAGTCATTTGATATGGGAACACAGTTATTTGTTTGGAAGTTACCACATCACCATTGACACTCGCGATTATCATATAAGTGCCAACAGCTTTGGCAGTAATATTGGATCCGCTGACCCAACCTGCTACATCACTTACCACATAGGTTATTCCATCGGTAACCGGAGTTTTATCAGCATCCGCTCCAAAACCGGTAACCGAGTACAAGGTAGGGGTAATGGTGTCGCCGTAGATTGCTTTCTCGCTGACCTCAAGCCAATAACCGTCACTGCTGCCTGACTTGTACATTATCGGTTCAGACTCGCAGGATCGGAAGATGCGGCTCCCTCCATAGTAAGCAGTAATTTCGTAGATACCGTCGGGGAGTGCTGATATGGCAGCTGAAGAAAGGGTGGCAGTCGAATAGGTCTCACCGGTGACCGGTGCTAAAACCGCATCATAGCTCTTAATATAATCAACACCCTCGATAAAGAAGGTAATTCTACCAGTCGGAGCGGACGCACTGTCCCCGTGGGTGTTAGCTATGTTAACTGAAAGGGACGGCTTTGATACGTCATCGCTATAGGTGGCGGAAATGGTATCTTCCACCCGGGAAGTACGCTTAGAGTAACTTACATCTACCGTATCCGAGTAGGCAGTGATGTAGTATTCATCCCCTCTAGAGGGATCATAGTAGATTACATTGACCATACAACGGTATAAACCTGACGTTGACATGCCTGCATTACGGAGGCGCATAGTTGCCGTAGTATAGTCATTGGTACTGGCTACATTTGTCCACTGGCCATTAGTGAATTTCTGCCACTGGTAGAGTATAGCTTTATAGGCAGTGTTGCCGTCTTGTCCCTCATAGCTTATGTCCAAGGATACGGTTCCGACCGCATCGGGGTAAACCAGCAGATTGTTGGTGCTAAGTGCCAGATCGGGGTAGCCTTGGTCAGTTTTGGTGCGGGTATCTAATATTACGCCGGGGGCGCTGGTGGTTGGTTGAGAGTTGCCTATAACCTGTATTTGGAAGTTATAGTCCTGATAGGCACTCAGACCATCCACAGTATATCGGTATAATCGGGAATTGGTTTCTTCATCGTAATCTTCGCTGTCGGAAGCAGCCACTTCAGCAATTTTCACCATCCCGGTACTTCCAGAGAAATTGTATTCCCGATAGATGATAAATGCAGAGGCATTGCCGGAATAGCTCCATAGCAGATCAAGGGAAGTGTCGGTAGTTTGTTCTATATCCCAGTCAAAGTCGGTGGGTACCTTTGGAGGGGCGGTGACATCGGTGACCAGAAAGTTGACTACCGGAAATGAGGTTCTGCCATCCGAGTATTCATAGGTAAACAGCTTCCATGCATAGTAATACCCGTAATCCTCTGCCCCAGCCGGCATATTCACTATAGTTGCCGCGAAGGTGGAACCTTTGGTGCTGGTGGTAGCGCTGCCCTTGCCCCATTCGGTACCCACGGTGACACCGGCCTTTACTACGCCGGCACCGCCGCCGATCTTGAAGCTGAAGGAATTAGTCTGACTGTAGCTTTTAGTGGTACCGGTACCCATGGCAATTTCCTGGGCTATGTAACCATTGCCGTACCCAACCGCAGCCCAGTTGCCGTTATATTCTACTGCATCACGGTAGCCGTAGGAACTCGATGGATAGGTAGAAGGGTTACCTATTTCGTGTGTAAGCACCGTTCCCGAAATCTGGGGCAGTTCGGGATAGTCGGCTGCAATCGATTCATATTTGTCAAGAGAGAGTACGGAGACTGCAGCAGTGTGGGGGATATTCACGGTCATGGTTTGCTCTTCATAACCAGACACTTGATTGCTCTCATTGGTAACAGGAGTATAAAGGGTATAGTCATAGACCTCCATGGGAATAGAGTAAAAAGCGACCGCATCTTCACCGGCTGAAGTGCCGTAGGTGATGGTCTGTTCCAGATAGGAGGACTGCTCGGTCTCCCACGTCCATCCATGGCTGTATTCCGTCTCCATCTCAAAGCTGGCCACCTTAACACCAAACACCGTCACATCTGCATCAATGCCAAAGTAGGCACCGGCAGAGATAGTATTGGAACTGGATGAGCCCTGCTCACTGCCCGTGGAGGAGCTATAACTGGTCTCAGAGTTACCCACATGGTCGTCGCCACCCTCCATGTTGCCCACATCCTCAAAGTAGGGCGCAGAGGCAATAACCGCCAATACTTCCGGATCCGTATAAACAACGTAATGGTTGCCGGTATACTTCATAAACGAGGTATCTCTATCGGTATTGACCAAGCTGTAGTATTTATCCAATTTTGTACTGCCATTATAAAGTTTTCTGTTATTTATGCCGGTTATAGTACCATCGCCGTCAGCGACAGCATAAAAGGCATAAACATCAAAATCACTGTCGATGCTATATTCGGCGGTGTGGGTCACGGTAGCTTTGTTCCACCAGAAGCAGGACCAAAACCACCAGTACCGATTATACATCTTGCCCCATAAAGCTTCTTCCCAGGTAGTTTTAAGCTCCTGCTTCAGAAAATACTGGTTGACATGGAGATTTTCCTTGCTGTCCCCGGTAAAATCACCAGAACTAGCACCATATTCTACATAATATCTAGCCATCTCCTGCTGAGCTTCGGAAGGATTGGTGACCCCGCTTAAACGGGAATCATTATAGAAATTGGATAGTAAACCACCGTCTTGATTATCTTCCAACATGTCATAGATCTCCAGACCATTGTTGCCGTAGGCATAGAGCACACTGTCCAGGTAGATATAGTAGTCGGTGCCGCTTCCTCCTAAACGGACGGGGGCAATATTGGCCACCATGGCCGGAGAGCTGTAGTACTTCCCATCACCAAGTGGCTGCATGTTCCCTTCGTCGTCCTCATATTCAATCAGATTAAAGTTGTCAGAAGAATAAGGAATGAAACTGTCCCGGTCACCATTGTAGGTGTACATATTGATCACCCGGGTGTACATTAGGCCGTTATTAATGTCGTCCTCTGATTGCCCACCGAGGATTACCTCATCGGTGTTGTCGCCGTTGACATCGCTGTAGGTAAAGGAAGCTCGAACAATCTGACTGTTGCCGTAGTTTAGGTCAAACCATTTATCCTCCTGCAGCATCTCGTTTTTATTATCACCGTAGAGGATAACTGCCTTGGAGTTGTTTTTGTAATCTTTGCTGTAATATACTCCCCAGGACATGGCCAGGTCATCGGTACCGTCCCGATTAAAGTCGCCAGCCAAGAGGGAAACCATATTGGATACATAATACCCTTCATAAAAGAAATAAGTCCATGCTTTTTCCCACTTGCCCATCTGGAGATAGTTGCTCTGGGGGGTATTGTCAGATGCGCTGGTATATCTCAGCTTATAGATTTCTACTCGGGAATTGGAGGTGCCCAAGCCACCGCCGCCTTGGGGAACATAGACTGCAATTTCGTCTATCCCATCGCCGTCAAAGTCGCCGGTTTCAACTTGCAGATAATTCTGTAGCTGATAAGGGGCCTCACTGAAATCTTCTTCGTCATATCTACCAATGTTACCTATGTAAGAAGAGGTATCCAGAAGGGTCTTGACCGAACTGGTGACACCGTTCACCGGGTTGGTGAGATAAAGGTAAATTCCGGCATGGGCGCCTTTGGCGGTGGAGGGGTCAACCGCTTCGGTATCCCAGTTGCCAGCTGCTACGGTGACTACCGTGTCATCCTGACCGCTGCCGGTAAAGTCCCCGGCGGCAGCGGAATAAGCGTAGTATCCGCCCGTGGTCAGTTCATCATTTGAATCCTTTGGCACACCCTGGTTGCCATAGAATGTTGCTTGATTAACAAGCATGGCAGATTCATGACCGTAAAGCTTTGCGTCCTGCTTACGGTCTTCCAAATTGACCCAACCTTCAAATAGCTCGTAAACCGGCAAGATGTTTACCCGATCAGTGCCGTATGGATTATCGGTACTATTAAGGTCTACACCTTCCGGCGTGGTAGTTTCGATGCCGATGGCGTCAAATGCATCGGCCTGATCCAAATTTTCTGCTGCAGATACTGGCTGTGCAAGGTTGGGTATTATGGTTAGCAGCATCGCTGTTACCAGCACCATACATAGCCACCTTTTGGTTTGTTTAAGCTTTGTCATACTTCCTCCTCAAATCAGCATATATTTTGTAGAAATCTTAGCTAATTTTATCATAATTTGACTCTTAAAGGGTTAATTATTATCGTAATATGTCGATTTCCAATACCGTACAAACGGACCTTCCGATGCTCTTTTGACAATAAGAACCCTGGGTGCATGCGTTGTATTATTACATGGGAAGTAACAATTGGTAATACATGGCAAATATGTACTTATCAACCCCCATGATCATGGAACACAACCGAGTATGAAAATTCGTGGCTATCCCGGACGGGTGGTCAAAGACCACCCCTACATATGCCCGTCTGAGTTCCATACTTAACGGTGCGAGTCTGTAGGGGCGACCTGTGGTCGCCCGCCATGATTATTAATTTTTCGGCGGATAATTCATTTTCGTGTGAACCTTAAGAATATGAATTAATTTCCCATCGTATCTTCATAAAACATTCACCAACCGCCGACAATAAAAAAACCGCCTACTTTAAGCGGCGGTTTCCTATTAGTATATATGCTGCCCTGACCGGGCTTATATTAACTTGATTAATGGTCATTATTACCCAAACATAGTCAAAAGGAAGCCAGCGGCAACTGCTGATCCAATAACTCCTGCCACATTGGGACCCATGGCATGCATGAGCAGGTGATTGTCCGGATTGGCCTTTTGTCCTTCCACCTGGGATACCCTAGCCGCCATAGGAACTGCAGAAACACCTGCGGAACCGATGAGGGGATTAATTTTCCCGCCCGACAGGACACACATGAGTTTACCTAACAGTAATCCGCCTATTGTGCTAAATATGAATGCCATCAGCCCTAAACCGATGATCATAAGGGTTTCCGGCCTTAAGAATAATTCCGCCACAGCTGTAGCACCAACGGTGGTTCCCAGGAATATAGTCACAATATTAATTAGTGCGTTTTGCACAGTATTATTGAGTCTTTCCACAACACCGGATTCCTTAAAGAGATTACCCAGCATTAGCATGCCGATAAGGGGTGCCACCGAGGGCAAGAGCATGCAAACCAAAATAGTTACAACAATAGGAAATACGATTCTTTCAATCTTGGAAACTTCTCTTAGCTGTTGCATTTCAACTTCTCTTTCCTTTTTACTGGTGAGAAGCCTCATAATAGGCGGTTGAATCAAAGGAATAAGTGCCATATAGGAATATGCTGCAATAGCCACCGCTGGTAGCAAATCAGGCGCAAGCTTGGTGGCTAGGAATATTGCCGTTGGGCCGTCAGCCCCGCCAATGATGCCAATAGCTGCAGCATCCTGAGGATTGAAACCCAGCAAAATAGCAATAATAAAGGCTATGTAAATACCCAGTTGTGCTGCCGCTCCAAGAAATAAGCTAGCAGGTCTGGCAATCAAAGGGCCGAAATCGGTCATGGCACCAATACCCAAAAATATTAGAGAGGGATAAATCCCTAATTTTACTCCTTGATAGAGATAATACAGGAGTCCTCCGGGGGCGGAATGATCAGCCGGCGGTGGTGCCATAAGATTAGCCATAGGCAGGTTGGCCAGGAGTACCCCAAAGGCAATAGGTAAAAGCAACAAAGGCTCATATTTTTTAACAATGGCCATATAAATCAGGAATACAGCCACGCCCATCATCACTAGCTGCTGCCAGGTCATGGCTGGAAAACCTGAGCTGTTCCAAATCTTTAATAAAGTGTCAAATAAAGAGAAACCCATTGTTATTCCCCCCACTACTGCAGCGCAAGAAGGATATCACCTGTTGATACAGACGCTCCTTTTACAACCATAATCTGAACAACCACTCCATCTCTGGGAGCTTTAATCTCGGTTTCCATTTTCATGGCCTCGAGAATAAATAAAACATCGCCCTTCTTCACAGAAGCACCCTGATTCACTTTGACAGCAAGGATACTACCTGGCAAAGGAGCTTTTACAGGATCGCCCGAGACGGCATTGGTTTGCGTTGCAGGCGCAGCAGGGGCCACAGGAACAGCGGATACCGGTACCGTTTCCGGTACTGGCACTTGGGCTGCCTCAGTGGTCTTAATAATATTTGCTTGTCCTTTTTCAACTTCAACTTCATAATTCTTACCATTTATTGTAACTATATATTTCATTCCTATTACCCCCCCGATAGTAGGCTTGGTATATTCTAATCAATTGCCTTGATCATCTTGAATTGCAATTCCGACAGCGGTATTTTAGACTCATGACTAACGATGGCCATAATCATGGCAGCTGTTTTTTCATCAACGCCTAAGAGCTTTAATTCACCGGTTGACCATCCTTCATCAAGTGCTTCAGGCAATTCTGCTGAAACGGCTGTTTCCTCAGCCAGCGCATTTCTGATATCTGTTTTGTTGGATCCGGTTGTGACCAGCTTACGATGGGGTGACGTGATATATCCCAAAACTACTGACTGAACCTGTATCAATACGCTTAGCATAATCAGCACTAAAAACACAACTGCCAGACCAATCAAGGATATGGTTAAGCTATCCATGAAAGTCATAGTCACCCTCCTTTAGATTGTTTTTATGGTATAATTCACCTTTAAAGCAACGCTTTCTTCTCTATCTTTGAAGAATTTTTCAGCAATAGGTGGAAAGATGATATATGATAACACATCTTCATCGTTTTTGGCCATGCTTCCTAATTCTTTCTTTACTTTTTCAAATTCGGGTTCCAGGGTATCAGCAAATCTCTGGGTAATGGGCTTTTCATCTCCCAAAACCCTCTTGGCTATATCTACATCCACGTCACCAGGCGACTTTCCATATTCACCCTTAAAGTAAGACTTAACTTCGGTAGATATACTCTCATACCTTTCTCCCAACAATACATTGGTAGTTGCTTGCACACCCACAATTTGGCTCATGGGTGTTACCAAAGGAGGATACCCCAAATCTTTCCTCACTCTGGGTATTTCTTCAAGAACCTCCGGCAATCTATCTAGAGCATTCTGCAACTTCAACTGGGAAATTAGATTGGAAAGCATTCCTCCAGGCACTTGATAAACTAGGGCATCGGTTTCGGAACCAAGCACATATGGATCCAGCACACCAGATTGAATGAACTTGTCTTTAACCGGCTTGAAGAAATCGTTGATTTCTTTAAGAATATCTTCGTTAAGACCTGTTTCATATCCTGACTGCTTTAAGGCAAAATGCAAGGATTCGGTGGCAGGTTGGGATGTACCGCCGGAGAAAGCTGAAATGGCACAATCAATAACATCACAGCCAGCTTCAATGGCCTTAAAATAGGTAATGGGTCCCAGACCGGTAGTAGAATGGGTATGAAGCACAATAGGTTTATTGACTGTTTCTTTCAAGGCTCTGATTAAATCATAGGCTTCCTGAGGCCCCATGATTCCGGACATGTCTTTAATGCAGATAGAGTCTACACCCATCTCTTCCAGCTGTTTTCCCAGCTTCACATAGTTTTCCAGATTATGAATGGGGCTGATAGTATAGCAAATAGCTCCTTGCGCATGACCTCCGCTTTTTATAGTCTGATCAACAGCCACTTCAATATTTCTAAAATCGTTAAGGGCATCAAAAATCCTCATGATATCTATTCCATTTTCTATGGCCAGTTTAACAAATTTTCTTACTACATCATCGGAATAATGCTTGTAAGCAATAAGATTCTGGCCTCTCAATAACATCTGAAGCTTGGTCTTGGTAATTCTTGCTTTGATTTTTCTAAGTCTTTCCCAAGGATCCTCATTCAGGTATCTGAGACAGGAGTCAAAAGTTGCTCCACCCCAGCATTCAACTGAATGGTATCCGGCGTGGTCTATTTTTTCAAGGATGCCTTCAAAATCACTATAAGGCAATCGTGTAGCAATCAATGATTGATTGGCATCTCTTAATACCGTTTCTGTAATATGTACTTTCACAAACTCACTCCATTCTGAACTCTTTATATTAACTGGGTTTACCAAACAGGGAATGTCCTTCGTTCAATTCTAACCATTTAGGGATACACTAAAGACCCTTCTATTATCAAAATCTCATGTTCTTTCATCTTTTAAATGCTTTTTGAGTTTTCCCTAATGAGCTTACTCAACTGGATTTTATGGTTTTGGCTAGATACTCCCAGGTAATAAATTTTACCTGAATTTTCCGGAAATGCGTCATGAGGGATAAATCAAAGGGAGTCTTCCTTGACCAAGGAGGTCTACCCTATGAAGAATTGCAATAATTTTCCGTGATTCACTTACATATCTGTATCCAGAGGATTCTCGGTTATATATGAATAGTGCTCCCCAAACACCATGGGCCAAATTCGGCAGTGCGTCGTTCGGACTCCGGTTTTTTTTAGACTATAATTAGGTAATAATCCGCTCCTAGCAACTATTCATTAAATCTACTGATTATATAATTACCATCCTATTTCCGTACAGGCATCTATTTTAATGTTAAACTATAATATATATACTTGTTAACTACTAATTGTGTTCTGCAATCTCATCAAACGCAGATCACTATTTAGCTATGAGTCTGCTCTCTTTAGTATTCACTTCCAAATACATAGGATATATTTTATCAATATATTGTCTATTTGTATACGATTTTGAGCATGTATACACAAAGCTAGGGTGGAGCAGACTAGGGGGATGGTTGGATGGTTGTTCTTTTCCCTGCATTAGATTGCTTCTAAAATATCCCTAATTCCTTCAAGCAGCAATTCTGATCCGACGTATAGAGTAGAGCCGATAAAACCTAAAGCCAGTATCCCAAAGCTCATGTTAATCCATAGTAATCTACGATTGCTGTTTAAGATGGTTAACCCCATCAGGATTATAATTACGGCAGGAATGCTATTCAAAAATGGGGTTGGCAACATAATCAGCATGCTCATGAACATCACTACCAACGATGCCAATTTAATCTCTGACTCTTTTAGCCCACTTGGTTGGCTGGTATTGGAAAACAGCCTTTCTAACCTTTCACATAAAGGCAGGGCTTTTGCTTCAATTTTCTTAATAATATCCTGAGATATCTGCCGTTTGCCAATGGTCGTAGGTACCCATAGAAAACTTCTTCCTATTGTTCGCTGAAAAGCCCAAACGCAAATAAGCCCCGCCGGTATAAACCCTATGCCTGGAGGTAAAGGAATAGTTAGTGGTAATGCCATAACTATAAACATCAAACCATAACTATGAGAACCAAAAGCCTTGATCAGATCCTCTACAGTAATGTTAGATTCTTTGTTTGTAATCGTATCACGTATTATTTGGCTTGGAAGCTTAGGTCCAGACAGACAACTCATAGAGTAGCCGACTCCTTTCTCA
>CAZXIR010000049.1:0-3578 GCA_964640845.1 uncultured Syntrophomonas sp. | reverse complement strand
TTTCCCATGCTGGTTTATAATCGCATCAAAACATCATGCAACCATTTGCGGCCCGTTTACTATTCTTTGCCATTCCAGCAATAGGTACATATTTTGTCCTTGCCTATACCAATGGCATCAATCATGTCATGCAGGTTTTGGTATTTTAAGGTTGAAAAGCAAAGTCGTTTACCTATACAATTTACCATACGATTGTACTTTTCGTTGGTGGGATCACAATATGCGTCAAAACAATCCGGTTCTTTTCCTTCAAGTTCGATTATGGCCTTTCTTGCGGCAAGATCCATTTCTGACCGGGAAGTTGAGAAATTTAAGTATTTGCAGCCGAATACCAGAGGCGGACAAGCTGATCGAATGTGCACTTCACGGGCATTGCATTTATATAGCAAATCCACAGTTTCTCTCATCTGAGTACCGCGAACAATTGAATCATCGCAGAAAAGCAGTCGTTTATCAGACACCAGCTCAGGAACCGGCATCAGTTTCATCTTCGCCACCAGGTTTCTCACCCGCTGATCCTGGGGCATAAAACTCCGGGCCCAGGTTGGGGTATATTTTATAAAAGGACGCCCATAAGGTATTTTGGCTTGGTTAGAGTAACCGATGGCATGTCCGACCCCCGAGTCAGGTATACCGGCTACCATATCGATTTCTACATTATCGTTTTTGGCTATTGCTGCTCCATTTCTATAGCGCATAACTTCTACGTTCATTCCCTCATAGGTTGAGGATGGGTAACCATAATAGACCCACAGAAACGCACATATTTTCATTTTATCCCCGGGTGGAGCAATTTTCTGAATACCTTCTGGGGTCAGAAGAATGATTTCTCCGGGGCCGAGTTCATAGTTAAAACTATATCCTAAATTCGTAAAAGTACAGGATTCAAAGGAAACGCAGTATGAGCCTTCTTTCTCACCTATAATTAAAGGTGTTCTACCAAGTTTATCCCGTGAAGCATAAATCCCTTGCGGAGTTAAAAGCAGAATCGAACATGATCCCTGAATCAATTCCTGTGCCCTTAAAAGGCCATCTTTGAAGGATTCTTCTTGATCAATAATAACCGATACCAGCTCGGTAGGATTTATGGTACCTTTGCTGGTTTCCAGAAAATGCATATTCCGGTTTGTGAATGCTTGGTCTGCTATCTCATACAAGTTATTGATTCTTCCAACTGTACTAATGGCATATTGACCAAGGTGTGAACGAACACTCAAAGGCTGAGGTTCTATATCGCTAATGCATCCTATACCCATATTGCCCTTTAATTCCGGAAGATCAGATTCAAATTTTGCTCGGAACTGGGTATTTTCGATGTTGTGTATTATACTGTTAAAACTGTTTCCGTTCCAAACAGTAATCCCACCCCTACTAGTTCCCAGGTGCGAATGGTAATCCGTACCAAAATACACATCTGTAACACAATCTTCCTTTGAAACAACACCAAAAAATCCACTCAATGCAACTACACCCCTTATCAACTGGTGCCTGGCACCAACTTATCTTGAGAAAAAACTTGGTGACAGATACCAACTTATCATAAATTGACATGTTTTGCGAATTATTATTTCTCATATAATACTGCAATTACATCTTATATTCATGCCATAATAAGGGTACCCCATAAATTCCTATGCGTCCATGAAAAAACTTGGTTCGAGTAAACATTTACACCCTTATTTTCGGGTTAAGTATCAATCAATATCTCGAAAGTTTGCTCTGCTCCTCACAGAATTTTTCCACCCCGATTTCGTTCATCCGCAGGTTAAATCTCTGCCACCGCTCTTTTATCTGGGGGTGTATTTGCTTGGAGCAGGGGAACTCATCACACTGGAAACAAAAGTGCACGCCTTTTTCCCTGGTGCAAACACCGGCAACGCATTCAATGGGACAAAACACGTTATCCCCCCGGCATCCGCTGCAAGCAGCCTGGGAGAATGATTTAAGCACCTCTTCAAACTGGGGATAGCCAGCAAATAATGGCTTTATAGACTCTTTAACTTTGGCCACCCGTCGATAACCGTTTAAAAGTTCACCCATCCGCATACTCAGTTTCCGAATCTCTCCGTCGGCGTAATCGGCACAACGGGAGCAGTCCAGCCCACATGGAGCAAGCCGCCTTACTGCCTCTTGATATTCCATACCTACCCCTCCTGCTTTATATTTAATTCTATTTTGTTTTGTGGATCTCAGGAATCTCCTCAGTTGTTATTTTTTTTAATATATCACTCTAATTTTACATGTCAACGAAAAAGTTTACCATGTGATGCCGAATCTGTTTACCACCAATGACATGCATTTATTCTCTGAGTATTCCGCCCACAATGAGCTACCAATCCGATCAGCACAGATCAACCCCCATGATCAGAGAACACAATCAAGTATGATAATATACCATTTTCGTGTGGAACTTATTGAGAATGAGGGAGGCCTTGTTGTGCCGGACACGACAATGACAAGGCCTCTGTGCTGTTTCTAAATACTTAAATGTATTGTGCGGCGAATCGTTCGTCGCAGAACCACAACGACTAAGAATATGGCTACCAGCATAACTAGCGGATGCACTATAATCCTTTCACATTTATTAATGCGCAATGCTGAAAGTTAGGGACAAAAAAGACGGAGTATCATGCGCTCCGATAGTGTAGCCTGATGTCAAATATACTACTGAAAGCTAAAAGTGTTTATAATACGATCAAATAACTCTTGATCTGCCTTATTAAGCTCTTCCGAATAAAAAACCATAGTAAAGCCATACTCATCATCGCTTAAACGATAGATATGCGGATACCAAATACCAGCCTCAGTTGGAATTCTGGTAATTACTTTGACCCCTGAATAATCATTAATCTGAATTGTTTCGCTGGATATCAACTCTTCACCTTGCTCGGTTGCCGGCTGGTAGTCCAAAAAATCCTTTTCCTGTCCGGGCTTAAGTATTACGCTGGGGGGAACCTCTGCCACCTTTTTGTTCTTATCATCATAGAACACCCCTGAATTGATGGTCCAACTCCTCGGAAAGCGAATAGAGAACCCTATCTCCTGGCTGTTTTCAATAGGTTGTGATCCATGTTTAGTCAATTCACTTAAAGAAACCCTTTCCTCCAATATATTCCAACTCACTGTGTCATCTAATTCAATTATTCCGATCTCATCGCTATCCTGATTATCGTTTTCTTTTGCCGGATCTTTCTGCTCCTCCAGCTGATCAGTTGCTTGCGACTGCGGTGTTTTACCCGGTCCTGGCTGTCCAATCTGGCATCCACTGATACTTAACAATATAATAACAAAAATTAGGATCCCTATGATCTTCCTGGAGATATTCATCTGCTTCCTCCCCTCCTGATAAATACAATAATTATACGTTGATTTACTCCCATTCTTTCATCACCTGGGCTATAGTATAAAATGGAATAGGAGTGAATAGCGGTTTTCTATATGAGGCAAACTCCATTTAACATGATGGTCCTTTCGGAGCATTAGCACAGGTTTATAATTGAGAATTTTGCATAATACAAAAATTTAAGAAAGTCACTCTAAGCTGTCATTCTGAACGGAGTGAAGAATCTAGATCCTTC
>CAZXIR010000048.1:10289-15339 GCA_964640845.1 uncultured Syntrophomonas sp. | reverse complement strand
TTTAATAACCCCACTTCTCAGATTATCAGCGGCAAAAAAGACCCTGACCCGGTAGATGAATATGTAATGAATCAGGGTCGTTTCAACCGTCTGCTCAAAGGAACAGACGCAACCCAGCGTATCGCTGAAATTCAAGGCGATATTGATCGCGAGATCGCTTTTATGCGGGAACGGGCCAAGATTACCACCTAGTTTTCCATGGGATTAAGACCAAAGAGAGTTTCAGAAAATATTAAGAGAGGGTTTATCCCTCTCTTTGTGTTGTTACGACAAGAACCTCCGTCTTCTTGTAGGGGGTGTTGTTAACAACAAAAACCTCCTAACAAATTACAAAAATTGACTGCCTTTTTTGTAATATGTGATAATACTACTATGGGTAATATTAACCCGGAAATCAACATTGGATTATCAATGAAAGGGGCCGAGTATGGACAATCCCTGGAAACATATTGACTTGGGTGACTATGAAAACCATATGCAATTAGAGTCAGTTCAGCAATTACAAGTGATGAACAAATTAATGCGAAATCAATTTTATTGTTATCATGTTCCATCTGTAGTGGTTCTGGGGATTGCTGGAGGCAATGGATTAAACCATATTGACCCAGATAAATTCAATGTGATTTGGGGCGTAGACATTAATGGGGATTACCTGGCAGAATGCAAAAAACGTTACCCGGCCCTAAAAAGAGTTTTTAATCCGATTGAAGCTGATTTAACGGATGTTTCCATAGTATTGCCTCATGCCCAGTTAGTGATTGCCAATCTGCTGGTTGAATACATTGGGTACCATCATTTTAAAAGAATAATTGAGCTTATTGATCCCACATATATTTCTGCTGTGATTCAAATAAATACCAATAGCAGTTTTGTATCTGACTCACCATATCTACATGTTTTTGATAATCTGGAAGAAATTCATCATCAGATATCCGAAAGTGAACTAACCACAAACTTAGATGAGATTGGTTACACTTTTATATTGCGGCAAGAAGTGTGGCTCCCCAATGAAAAAAAGTTGCTCCGAGTGGACTACCAAAAAATTGCTACACCCGGACGGTAAACTGTGTGTAAAGTTCCTAGAGTGCTAAGTCTCAACTTATTTCCAAATGCAAACTCACTGACCGACAGAGTATTTGAAAGAAGAAAATGCTCAAAATCATTGTCAGGTAGGGAATATTCAATTATTGTTGGATGTTATTTGGGATTGGTTGAAGTAGCCATTCCTTACTTGAGATGTGATGCGTTAGGTTACTAAAACAATACAATGTTTTTGCTTTTATGGTAAAATTAGACATACTTTTGTTACAGGGGCCAGTTTTTAAGAGAAGTCTTATTCGTTCCTCACAATCAAGGCAAGTTTATACTGAAAACCAGGCTCTGGTTGTCGAGAATCCCAAATACATCATACGCATAGGGTGATAACCCCGTAGACAGAGAAGGTGATCTTATGGAGATAATAAAGAATGGAAAACATAAAGCACTTCTAGTTAGTATAATAATGATGGCCATTATGTTGTGTTTTAATTGCCGTGTGCAAGCTGTACAGGCAGGTAACTATATATATAATTCAATAGATAACAATATTAAAGTTGCTCGAAGCGAAGATGCAGCAGCTATTCCCGCTAAGTTTGGTATTATTACAGAAGTGTCTTCTCAAATGGTTACTACTGATGAAACTACAGTTCGCTTAATAAAAATAATGCAAAACGATGGAGCAGAATACAATTATCCAATTTGTGACGATACCTGTATTGTAGTAGGCGGTGTCAGTACGCCGATTGAGGATATGGGTGGAAGGATCGATAGTATGGATTATAGTATCATCATGTCAAGAACAAATATGAACAGTACTGCAATAGCTGCTGGGGATGAAAAAATGGTTGCTGTAACTATTATGGCCAATGGTCTGGTTGACCGAATTGAAGTTATTAACCAGGCTGATCAATCATACGACGCTGCAAATATTGATATCGATAACAAACAGGTTAACATTGGTGGTAATTGGGTGAATGCAGCGAAAGTTGTTGTTTTCAATCTAAATAATGGCATGGGCGGTGCAGCTACAGCAACATATGAATTGGTAAATACCATGGTTGTCAGTTGGAATGAATTTCAAAATGCGGTTGGGAATTATGCTGCCTGGTATATTAACAGTAACAATGAATTGGAGTATGTCGTAATCAATGCTGCTATTGATACAGTGAGCGACAATTCTGACGAGTGTTTCATTGCTACCGCGGCCTTCGGATCCAAGCATGATTGGCCGGTAGGCATCCTGAGAGACTTTCGCGACCATTACCTGTTGACCAATTCCCTGGGTATAGCCTTTGTGAAATTCTATTATCACAATTCACCACCCCTAGCAGCCTTTATTGATAGCAGCCTGCCTCTAAAATTGTTGGTCAGAATAGTGTTGGCTCCAGTAATTGCACTGGTATATTTAATCTATCATCCGCCACTGATGGTAACGGTGTTGGTTATCATGTTCTTATTTTACCGGTATAGGTTACGAAGAAGATATGTTCAGGCATAGTTCCGAAGCTTGATTAAAGGTCGAAGAAATTGCTTAAAACTGTTACACCCGGACCCTAAACTGTATGCAAAGTCCCAAGAGCGCTAAGTCTCAATTCCAAAGTAATAGATTACGTATGTTTCCTGGAAGTTGGCTGAAAACAGTGGCCGGACTTTCCCAAACAAGAAACAAACAGCATATCTAGAGGTTTAGTAAGTACGGTTATTTTCACTTGGACAAGCATCAGCTGTCGCAGCCATCATGGTCCATGATGACTTGTTGGAATACAGGTAGGAAGGCAGACGGATACTGCTCAGGAAACCAGTAAAAAGGGGCCGAATAATGAATAAGTATGGCAAGGCTGCGGTAGACGCGGTTGTAAGGATACATAATGGGCAAACCAATAACCCCGCTGCCGCCTGGGAAACAGCAACAGAGAATATTTTTGGGAAAGGAAACGCAGGCCAGAAGAAAGGATGTCCAAAGAACGCTTTTCTAGGTCTTTGTGAGGATGGGTTAATAAAAGGCATAAAGGGAGGAAGCTATACTAATTCAACCTTAAACAAGCATTATGCCTTGGAAGCTGTCCGGATACTCAAAGAAAATCCAGGTCATAAACCATCGCAGAGAGAATTATGGGATCAGGTATTAAACGGAGAAAGCAAAAGCCATAACAACCAGATGGCAGTAGTGCTGGCCTTATGGGAGAATGAGTCAGATGAGCTAATAATACTGAATAATCAAAAAGGGGGGATAGAAATATGCATCAGCGGGAGATCGTAAACCAGAGTGTGGCAAATATTGAGATGTTCTATAAGGATATTGGTCGGATTATTAAAGTCATTGAAGAACAAATGAGTAATAAGAAATATAAACCACTGGGAAATGCTGCTACTACCTGGGAAAATTCGACTTCTATTAACAACTATGAGAGTTGGCTTCCGGTGTGGTTTGCTAGGATTTACAGCAAAGAAAAGACCTCTAACAGGGCGGTAGGTTTTTGTATTCATCTAGGTGGAGAAAGATACCTGCAAAATGATTCTAGTGCTATAGAAGAGTTAGATCTGAAGTTTCCATTTATGTCTGTCTCTGTACTGGAGGCGGCAGAGTCAGTAAGCAAGGTGAATAGAAGCGCACTTTATGAAGCTCTATGGCAGGCAGTTATTTTTGCAGATAATCCAACAGTAACTAACAAGAAGATAATCAAAAGTGAGCCGCTAGTATATGGGGGAAAATACCAGGTTCATACCTATCTTGTGGATATCTTCTCGCTGATAAATGGAGATGTAATCGGAGAAATGGTAGTAAAACCAATGGACCAGTTATATAAAAACAATGAAAAATATTTATTAGACGTTGATGTATCTGTAATTGATGTGAAAAGCCTAGAAGATAAGAGTGATGGAAAATGCTAGCAGCTGAGATACGGGGAAAAATCTCGAAATTAAACCCACCCCATAATCGGATGGAAGATGTCTTGACATCAAGTGTATTATCGCTTTTTCAATATCTCAATCAAAGTCATATACTAGCTGAAATCCTACGCGAGTCTATTAATATAACAGGGGAAAAGCTGCAAATCAGCGATATTGATGAAAGTGAAGTGTTATTCTGGCCACGATGTACAGTCCATGGACGTACCAGAGAAGCGGATGCGTTAATTCGTATACAAGAAAGGAAATCTGCCGGTCCTGTGTACTTTCTCATCGAATCCAAATATGATGCTGGTTTAAGCAATATAGGAATATCGCCAAAAGCAGATGAACTAGCAGATAATGTAAATGAAGTTACCGATTATCAATTCTATCATCAGCTTGCTGATGAGTATTGCTGTATAAAATGTGGTCAGTGGCTGCACAAATCCGAAGAATATAGTGACCTAGAAGAAGCAGAGAACAATATGTTACTTTACATAACCAGTCATTATGAATGTCCGGAGTCAGATCTCAGAGATTGTGTAGATATAATAAAAGGCCATAAAACATGCGATAAAAAAGCATGTGGGGGGAATGCCGGGTGGGATATCTACTGGCTGGGTTGGAGGAAGATATATTCAGTAATAAAAAATGAGCTAATAAATTACGGTAAATTCTATTCCATTGGAGAATGTAGGTTAATAAATGACGTCTTGAAGATACTGGAGATAAGGGAGTTAACGCCTTTTAATGTATTTAAGAAATTAATAGATGTCCAGCCTTATAATTCTAAATTCTCAAATAACCAATCATATAAAATGGAAGAGTTAGGGGAGTATGTTTCGTTTATTAAATGTTAAAACCTGAGGAATATTAATCAACTGAAAAAGATGAACTGTTTATAGTACTGAGATAGTGGGTGCTTAGATAAAAAATCTTTGTACAAGCAATTTAGGGGTGAGGGTATTTGGTATCTCAAAAGGCGCTAAGAGGCTATATTCCTATGAATCCATTAGAAATGATATTTTTGTTTTGACCCGGAAGGTTAGCGGTAATCTTAATATTAAAAACCGGGATGATAAACGTAATATTAGGCTCAATAAACAAGTATTTCTAAGTG
>CAZXIR010000048.1:0-10189 GCA_964640845.1 uncultured Syntrophomonas sp. | reverse complement strand
TTGAAAGTGCTAAAATAGCCTGCGGGCACAAGCATTTTGAAGCTTTAGGGGATAACCAAACATTTAAAGATATTGATAGCTTTGAGGAGTTTATTGAGAATGTTTAGGATTTATGTAAAATTTATGAATGGTTGCATTAACAGACATAATTTATACTACTACTGCTTAAGATTTTAGTGTAAACTATCGATAGACAATTTACATATAATGGTATTGGGGTTTGCTGGATTTTAATTGCTGGTTATTTATTAAAGGAGGCTTTTTGGTGGCTGTATCGAGGCAATTTGTGGTGAAAATTGATGGTCCTGCGGTTATAAACCATAGTGTTTCATTTAAGATGCTGGCCAGTATATTGGAGGGAATCCAGAATACTTTTTATTATATAGCTATGGAAACAGTGAAAAGGGAAGTTAAGTCCAGGGCTCGGGTTCCAGTGGATATTCAGCAGGCCTGTGAATTACGGCGGGTTATGGAGAAACCGGGTAGCTACCAGGTTGTTGCTGAAATACCTGAACCATTAGAGCCGGAAATGTTTGAAGGAATAGATCTAGGAAAAAGTGTTATGGATAAATATATGGAGACAGCAGGTTGGATTAGCGGCGTACAAAATGTTAGAGATATTAGTGAGATATTTCCAGAACCCAGGCATAGAACCCGCATACTTAAATCTATTGAAAAGTATTCTCCTCGCGAAGGGGATGAATGGTCGTTGGTATTTGAAGACGGTGCTGATAAGAGATACTACGGTACCATAGATTTTAAAGGCCGACAAAAAATAACCCAGGTCGTCAATGTGCCGAAGTTCGAGACTATGACCGTTATTGGACGATTAATGAGAATTCACCTGGATGAATATAAAATGTATATTCAATACCCTCCCACCGGAAAACTTCTGGAGGTTCATTACAGTCCGGATTCAGAAGATCTGATTATTGAAAGTCGTGATGGGTATATACAACTCAACGGTATGGTGGAGGCGGATGAAAAGGGTGATCCACAAAGGATATTAGAGGTAAATTATATTCAGGAACTGGATCTCAGTCCGGTTAAGCTGTTAGTAGTCAGGGGAGAGGATATGGCTATAGAGCTTAAAGAGCCTTTGCTTATTGAACCTGCTTTTGAGAATCAGGAAGTGGTGCTGTATTATAGTAATTTCAACATAATTGCTGCAGGTCAGGACAGGGATGAAGCGGTACAAGAATTCGAGCAGGATTTTATATGGCTGTGGAAGGAATATGCCCTGGCAGAGGATGAGCTTCTTTCAGAAGATGCCATAACTATGAAACTAGAACTCAAGGATATGGTGGGGAGGGTACTGAGTGAATCCAAGAAAGCGTCAGGAAGTTGTCAATGCCTTGATCAGTAAAGGGTTTAAAGCATCCAATACCGATCATATCAAATTGACTTATACTACTACTGCCGGGAAAAAGACCAGGGTTTGGACCAAGGCCAGCCATGGAGCAAACCAAAAGGAAATTAAGCCGCATAATCTGAGTAAGATGGCTAAACAGTGTAAATTATCCAACCCTGATTTTGAAAGGCTTATAGACTGCCCGTTGTCGCGTAAAATATACCAGGACATGCTTATAGCATCAGGGGAAATTGCTGCAGTTAATGATGACTAATACCTACCTTTAGGGTACAAGTTAATGAGAAAACACTCAATCTTATTCCTTATTTTCATGAATGTGTTCAAGAATATAAGATACAACCTGATCTTGCGGAATGTCTAAAGCTATTGCAAATTCTTCAGTTAAATGTTTTTCAGCGGTATTCATTATTTCTTCATCTGTCTTGGTTAGTTTTTTGCCAACTACGGACCGTGCTTCTTTTTCCAGATACAGTGTCTTAATAATTTTTACCCATTCTTCGCTTTTTGCCGATCTAAGGGCAGTTTTGAAACTAACACTTCTTTGTCTCTCATCATCTGTCCAAATGGTTTCCTTTTCTGGCATCTCCGCTATTAATGATAATGCGTCTTCTTTAGTAATGACGGGCCTCATCAGGACATTTTTGTTGTTTACCGGGATCCTGATGGTCATATTTTGGTCAGAAACTGGGTTTAAAATATAGTATTGGTTTTCATCGTTACTAACATACTCATCTTTACGAATATCAGCAATCTTACATACTCCTGTTAAACCGTACACAACATATTCATTGACTTTGAACACAAACATCTCTCCTTGATGCAAAATGCAAATAGCATCTTGGATATAATTTTGAACTAACAAAAAAGGGTTTCGACAACTGGATTTTTGTCATCGAGACCACACAGTACAATTAAATTATATCAAGAAAATTAACTTTAGTGAAATATCCTTTTTATTTCTGACCAGACCTTAACCCGAATGCTCATTTATCAAATCAACGAAAAAGGCCCCCCGCAGGGGACCTGTTATTTTTTAGGATACTGTTTACCGACCAATAAGTGGATAAGTTGGTGCCAGGCACCTAACAGTTAAGCATATTAACAACAACAGCAAAGCCAGAAGTGGGTTATAAATAAAATACACTACCGCTATAAAGGGTGCCAGCAATACTCGGGTAAGCCCCTTTAAACCTTCATTGCCGGCTATATAGTTGGCAATTGGAGGTGAGTTCTGGTAATAGAACTTTACGAAAGCAGTTCCTACGCTATTGGTCAATAAATATTGGTCACGGAAATGCCTTAGCATAGTTACTGCTGGTTCAAACTTGGAACCAAAGGCAGCTGTGGCGATAAAGCACTCATCGATATCAACACGGTGCTCACGATTGACGGTAACGCTTATGCTAGTGATCAGGTCAACATTATTGGTATTTTCAACTCCACTGGGCAATGATAAGTTGGTGCCTGGCACCTGACACCTAAATTTCTTTCTCCTCCTCATCGTCCTGTTTTATTGGACGGCGGCATACGCTGGAGGTCCGATGCTCACTAATGTCTTTTCTGAAATCCGAATACTTGCAGTACCAGCACTCACGCATGGGGGCAAGACTCTCGCCTGCTGTACATTCCCAGTGAGGGCAGGTATCGTTTTCTCTCACCAGGGGATAGGCATCGTCAGGCATAACCTTGTCCTTTTGCCGTATATTTCTGCTATCCAACTGCAGCCACTCCTTCCCATTGCATTTGAATCTATATTTCGATACTTGTAATCTTCTAAAGTTTAATACAAAAAGAATCACCCGGTTACTCATCTGCATGAAATGTCAATTTTGCGTTATGAAATGTAAATTTTCGGTTGAAAAAGGATTTGTCTAACCAATGGCGAAATACACTGTCATAAAAGGTTAAACCGGCTTTACTAAACTCTGTCAGATACTGGTTTTCAGGCTCGGGAGGAACTAGTGTTTCCCAGGCTTCTTGCATCGCTAAAGCATGATTGGGCTGCCGGGGCATTGTGGCCAACAGGGTACTTGATCGAGTTAAGCCATCCGGCGAAAGTATAGGTTGAGGTGGAAAAATTGTCCAAAACCACAGATGTACTTCTGTTAATAAAGACCATCCTGTGTAATCCCCAGATGCTTACAGTAAACCCATCGCTGAATCTCTTTCTCCTTAGATACATGAATAAATTCAATATAGTGAATGTAGGAGGCCGCTTGGTTCTTCATTCCCATTTACCGGCCATAAACAGCCCGGCTTTTTCCCGTTTTGTCGATGAACACCTGCTGGCTAGGTCTTCAGGACCTACCCATGCTCAGGTAGGGATCACCAATGCCTGTCCACAGAACTGCCCGTACTGCTATAACAAAAGCAGAATAGGTGCCATCATGGACCAGGATAGGATTAAAGGACTTATCACAGAGCTGAAGCAAATGGGAGTGATTTGGCTGGGACTTACCGGCGGAGAGCCCTTATTAAATAAGCATATCGTAGAGATCGTTGATACTATCGGTGATGATTGTGCGGCCAAGATATTTACGGGTGGATACAACCTTACCCCCAAATTAGCCTCAGACTTGAAGCAGGCCGGTTTGTATTCCGAACCCCAGTGATTTTGCAGAACTCGGGGATAGAGTGCCCGAGCAAGTTGTTTGTAGACCCGGTACTATGTGTAGCAGCTCCATGGAAAGACTGCTTCCAAAACCGTGAACTATCCATGCCTTTTGTGGTGCAAAAGGAACATTATATTTTGTCGCCCTATTTTGATTTTCTCAGTTTCTTTTTTAATAAAGCCTGGAAATCTCCGGCTTCTGATACAGTCAGTCTCATGATCAAACTGGCCGACGCAAACATCGGCAGTATTAGCAATAGGCAGATTGTAAAGCCTATTACCGAACAGGATCAGCTGAGATTAAATGAAGGAGTAGAAATCTGTACCGAAATATTGAGCAGACTGGGAGTGAACAGGAGTGAGATTTTCTTGGGCACCCTCAATGCAGGACATCCGGGCGGTATGATGCCGCTAACGGAAAAGGAGGCCGAAACTCTTCACCATCCAGGGCTTCCCGCCAATCTATACATCGCCGACTCCACCCTGTTTCCTGCTTCTCTGGGTAATCCACCTATTATCACCATCATCGCCATGGCCAAAAAGATCAGCAAGATCTGTCGTCAGCTGATTCCGAAACTATAGTTTCTTGGCCCCGAACAGGCTTGCTTTTTCTATCGGTGAGCATAATGAGCAGTATCTTCGCTGCAAGAGCATAACGATGCAGAGATTTGCATATGACCGGAGAGTTCTATCTCCTAGATTTTGATACCTATGAAGATTTATATCTAAAAGCAACCTTGGGTGGTAAGAAGAGTGCTAATATTTCATGGTTCAGGAAAAACGCTCCCCCGATCGGCTTCAAAAGAGGTTTTCTGGACTTTTTGGGGGCGCTTGAAAACCACTATAAATGAAGCCCTGCAGTTTGAAAAAAGTGGATTAAGGAGTGTCTTTATAGAGAGCTTATTTGAATAATAATCATCTTCTAAGTTGGCAAATATATACATACAATATTGAAATAAAATTTAGAAGGTGATATGATATGGGCAACCTAGATAGTGATAAAAAAACAACTGTTAATAGTTCTCAAGAGGAGGAGAAGGATATGCCAACAGTTGCAAAAGAGGAGAAAAACAAAGGATTGTTTTTATCGTCAAAAAAACTGGATGAAATATCAGTTAAGCCAAAAGTTAAAAACGGAAAAGTGTTATTTGACAAGAACAATAAGGGCCATCGTTATATAGTAGAAGAAAAATAATAGCTAAAAATGATTATTAATATTGGAGATATATTTTGGCTACAAATTTAATATGAAGATATACCAAACTAATCCAAATCAAGACCAGTAATAGTAATTGATAGAAAAGAGGATATTTTATTTATCTTAGTTTCCACCACTTCTCAACCTCCTGATAATACGCCATCTTATTTTGACCAATTTAAAATCCCAATTTTAAATTGGAGGAAAGTTGGTTTACCAAAGCCATCATGGGGACTAGGATATAGGTTAATTAAATTAACAGAGAACGAACTTAAAAGCGTGTTAAGAAGTACAGATTATATAGGGAATATGGGTAAAAATGATTTGCAATATTTAATCCAACAGATTGAGTCTAAACATAGTGACAACTTCCCAAAGTAAATTCCAGGCTTTTCGCACCAATTTTATTTATAACTACTCCCGCCCCTCTAATTAGAGGGGCTTTTTAATTAATGTCTAGCGAAAGGAGTGGAATATTTTGCCACAACCATTAAAGGAGGAATTCCCGTGAAAAAAATCAAAAGGTACCGTCAATAGTTTTTCGCAAATTTGATTTGCCACCTGGTAGCTAGCAGCTAACCGGCAACTAAATTGGCTGCTTCTTTTTACATATCTTCAAGATGTTTCATACTCATTTAACGCTTGATCCCCCATGACTTGCTGGCCACATGCCGTAACCTGGCACATACCAGCATTAAGGCCGAGTTACCATCGGGGAAATTACCTACTACTCTGGTTCGACGGCGTATCTCCTGGTTAAGACGTTCAATAATATTATTGCTGCGCAGCTTAGACCAATGAGCATAGAATAACTGGTGGAAATAGAGATACTTTCCGATCGGGAGCACGCATAGAAGAAATCAGGTATCTGTACGACCTGAACAACAGACTGCTTCTGGCAGAAACCAAAACCGGCCAACAGGAAGAGCAGCAGAGGTTTACATATGATCATGAAGGAAACCAGATAACAAAACAAGAAACATTTAAATACAACGGCAGTCTCATGGCTGACAAAAGACCCGGTCAACAACTTCGGCAAGTACGCCATTATATCGTTATGGCAGCAGGAGATAGAGACAATACACAACCCCTTCCGCTATTGCGGGGAATATTATGACGAAGAGACCGGTGCATTTATCTGAGAGCCAGGTATTATGATCCGGTGCTAGTACCGCGGCAGGCTTTATTTATCAGTATTTTAAACAATCCCGACTTTCAATAAATCCAGAGCATTAAACTTATATGCTGAGATCGAACGCCTTCAACCTAGCTAACATAAATTTTGACTCATATCGTCAATATATGCAATAATATATCAAAATACTATATAATACCAAATTTGTCCTAAATATATTTGAGGAGTATATAGCATTGATCGATAAATATTCACATATTGTTTCTAACCTAGGCCAATTAATTCTTGATAATGCCCACGACCTTATTGCTGTCCACAAAATTGACGATTTAAGCTATCAATACGCCAATCCTGCTACTTTTCAATTGTTAGGTTACAGTCAAAAACAACTGTATGGGTTGAGCCCTTTGGAGCTAATTCATCCCAATGATTTAGACCGGGTTCTAAACAACTTCAAAGAGATAATGCTCGCCGGTCATGCCCAAGATCAGTTAAGATACCGTAAAAAAGATGGTACATATCTCTGGTTGGAGGTTAACGGAACTACGCTAGATACTTCACATGATAACAATACGATGATTATCATCTCCCGTGATATCAGTGAACGAAAAAGAATAGAGGAAGAGCTTTATCTCAGTGAACAGCGTTATCGTGTGATAGTTGAAAATCAAACGGAATTAGTAGGCCGTTGTACCCCCGACACTTCCATTACCTTTGCCAATCAGGCTTTACTTAATTTCTTCAGTAGCGGAAATAAGGCCATAATTGGCAAGCCTTTTCTTGATTTGGTTCCCGCCGAATATCACAAAGGTATACGCCAATTCTTCAGTTCCTTTACACTGGGAAATTCAATCCAGAAGTACGAAATTCCAATAATGGATGATTGTGGAGAGGTGCGATGGCTGGAGTGGACTACCAGAGCTATATCTAAGGAGTCAGGTGAGATAGTTGAATATCAAGGGGTTGCCCGCGATATTACCGATTATATGCAGGAAAAAGATAATTTAATAAAATCCCAGTATGAATTAGAGGGGATAGTCGAGGAAAGAACTGCTGAAATAAAGCAAATGATCAACCTTCAAATAGATACTCAAAAGGCGCTTAAAGAGTCGGAGAACTATTATCGCACCATTTTTGAGAACGCTGGAACTGCCATTGTAATTGTTAATCAGCATTTAAGAATAACTGCAGCCAATCTAATGGCAGAGCAGTTATCGGGTTATAAGATTAATGAATTAATAGGTTTAAATCCTTTTGAAACCTTTGTACTTCCAGAGTATCTGCCTATAGTAAGGGAGAACTATAATCTGCGTCGGGAAGATTCCGATCAATTGACCCAGAGCTACGAGATTCGGTGTCAGGATAAGCACGGTAATATAAGGAATGTAGTGCTCAATGTAATGAAAGTGCGAGAAAGCCAAAATATGGTGGTATCAATTATAGATGTCACTGAACAACACAGGGCATGGCAACTTCTGAAGTCCAGCGAAGAACGTTTTCGCTCCCTTTTTGAAAATGCTCCCATCGCTATTGGAATCCATAGGGAGTGGCAGATATTAGACATTAATAAAGAGTATCTAAAAACCTTTGGTTATAAAAACAGTAGCCAAATAATTGGGACTCCCTTTATTAACCAGATAGCTCCTTATTATAGGGAAGAGATAGCAGAAAAAGTCTGTCACTGCACCGAGAATAATGATAGTAGTATATTTCAAGCAGTGGGTCAAAGAAGTGATGGATCAACTTTTCCTCTGCAGCTGCAGCTTAATACCATACAATTGAGTGATGGGCCGGCTAACATAACATTCTGTGGTGATATTACGATACAAAAGAATGCAGAAACGGCTCTACAGCAACAAATAGTAGCTCAAAGTCTGCTTCTGGAGATATCGAAGCAATTTGCCAGCAGCATACCCTTTAATATAGATGCCATGATTGATTTAACCCTAAAGCAGATTGGCGAAAACGATAAAAGCGATCGCAGTTATGTATTCCTGTTTTTTGATGATGGTTTGATCATGAGCAACACTCATGAATGGTGTGCAGATGGTATCAGGCCCGAAATATACGGGCTTCAGAACCTGCCCACTAGTGAAATTCCCTGGTGGATGACCAAGCTACGGAACCGGGAAATTATTTATATTCCTCGGGTTTCTGATCTGCCGGCTGAGGCCCAAACTGAAAAAGAGTTATTACAAGCCCAAGATATACTGTCAGTAATAATAGTCCCAATGGTAGCCAATGATAAATTAATTGGTTATATGGGTTTCGATTCGGTGGAGGTAGAACGCGAATGGAGTCAGGAAAGTATAATGGTACTGGAATCGGTAGCCCAAAGCATAAGCAATGCCCTGCAGCGGAAAAAGGATGCGGAGCATTTAATTGCTTCCGAAAACTATTATAGAACCCTGTTTGAAAACACCGGTGCCGCTACCATGTTAGTTGAAGATGATTTTACTATTTCCAGGGTCAATGAACAATGCCTGCGGTTATTTAAATATTCCAGTGAAGAAATAGTAGGGGCAAAATGGACTGATTTGGTTCCGGTAGATAAGGTAGAAGCAATGACAGAAAATCATCGCTTGCGTAGGACAAATCCGAATGTAGCTCCGACACAATACGAGACCGAGATCAAAGATAAAGAAGGCGAAAAAAGAGAAGGATTGGTAAATGTAAGTGTAATCCCCGGCACTTTTAGTTCAGTAGCCACATTTATTGATCTTACCGATGTAAAGAGGAAAGAGCGGGCTTTAAAAACTGTTGGAGCTATTACTACTGCGATGAATAACGCGAATAATGAGCAGAATTTACTTGATATGGTGTGTCAGAATATAGTGGATATCAGTGGATACCAATTGGTATGGGTGGGATATATAACAGATACCCCGGAACAAAAAATAGAAGTGGTAGCTAGTGCGGGGAATAATAACGGTTATACTGATAAGCTTGATATAGCTTTGAAAGATCCCCAACGAAGTTGGGGACCAACCGGAATTGCGATTCAGACTAGCAAAAACGCAATTTGTAATTTTACGGACAGTGATACTAATTCAGGACCATGGGTGCAATCAGCTAGAGAAAGAGGGTATAAAGCAAGTATAGCACTTTCTTTAATTGATAAAACCACAGTTTTTGGCGCATTAAAAATTTATGCCAACGAAGCTGAAGCATTTAATGGTGAGGAAGAACAGTATTTGAGGAATATGGCCAATGACTTAGCTTATGCCATCATCTCTATGCGGATTAGAGAAAACATAAAAAAAGCTAACCAGGATTTGGAAAGTAGCTTGGTAAAAATGAGCCGGCTTTTATTACAAGCGGTGACCTCCCTTGGTACTGCCCTGGATGCCAGGGATCCTTATACTGCCGGCCATCAAAAAGGGGTAGCTAGGTTGGCGGTAGCTATTGCAGGCGAAATGGGATGTACGCAAGATCAAATAGAGAGCATTGCCATGGCCAGCAACCTTCATGATATAGG
The DNA here is from genome assembly GCA_964640845.1 of uncultured Syntrophomonas sp. GTDB lineage: Bacteria > Bacillota > Syntrophomonadia > Syntrophomonadales > Syntrophomonadaceae > JAAYJK01. The sequence continues at coordinate 395 of CAZXIR010000048.1, read as the reverse complement.
TAAAATTAGCGTGCCCTCTGAGATATTAAGCAAACCCAGAAAATTGACCCCCTTGGAATTTGAAATAATTAAAACCCACTGTGAGGCTGGCTATGAAATAATAAAGGATATTGATTTCCCTTGGCCGGTAGCCCAAATCATACTGCAACATCATGAAAGGATGAACGGTTCCGGTTATCCGCACGGACTTAGCAAAGACCAACTGTTGCTGGAGGCTAGAATCATTGCTGTAGCTGATGTAGTAGATGCTATGGCTTCGCACCGGCCATATAGGGCAGCCTTGGGGATTGAGGCAGCCTTGGATGAAATAAGAAAAAACCAGGATACTCTCTACGATTCAGCAGTAGTGGACGTTTGCCTAAGACTATTTCAGGAGAAGGGATTTAGATTATAGT
>CAZXIR010000047.1:0-15405 GCA_964640845.1 uncultured Syntrophomonas sp. | reverse complement strand
TCATAGCGGCAGTCTGGACGGAGGAGAAGGTATAGATCTGCTTGATTACAGTCTCTATACTACCGACGTTTCAGTAAATCTAGGCGATGGAAGCAGCACCGGCATTACCGGAGGAAACATTTCCGGAATTGAAAATGTGACTGGTGGCAGCGGGGATGACCTTATAACGGGTGACAGTAAAGACAATGTAATTATGGGCGGAGCCGGTAATGATATCCTCCGTGGCGGAAGTGGCAGCGATACCCTGGTAGGTGGAGAAGGTGACGATGAACTATACGGCGAATCGGGCCATGATATCCTGATGGGCGGAACGGGTGATGACAATCTGTATGGAGGAACAGGGAACGATACTTACCGGTTTGAAGATAACTGGGGTATAGACAATATCCTGGAAAATGAGGATGAAGGGGATTCTACCCTGGATCTGGGTTCGGTCATTGCAGACATTATCATTACCCTGGATGAAAATGGAATCCGAATCATCAGCGGAGTCAACAGCGTGAGCCATTTGACAGGAGGTACAGCTGCAATAATATCTGGCTCAGGAGCTGATACATTTAATATTTTAGTCGATGGTCAGGCGGGTCTGTACGGTAGATCCGGTAATGACCAGTTTATACTGGCAGACGAAATAGTTTATTCCGGTTTGTTGGATGGCCAGAGCGGAAGCGATACTCTTGATTTCAGCAATTATAGTACAGCCAGATGGGTTGTTCTGACTGGTATAGGCGGTGTTGACGGATTTAAGGGTGGCGAAAGCAGCCTTAAGGCAGGCTTCACCAATATTGACCAGATTATTGGCAGTATGGCAGCCGACACTTTAACCGGTATTAACAATGATTCGGTATTTATCCTGAACGAAGTTTGCAGCTACAGCAGTTCCGGCCAGGCCTTGATCTTCCGTGACTTTGAAACCCTGATCGGAGGCAGCGGCCAAGACCGTTTCGAAATTTATGGAACGAGAGCATTTGACTTGTTAGGCGGAGCTGGAAATGACAGCTTTGTGTTTGCAGATCTAGCAATCTTGAACGGCAGCCTGGATGGTCAAACCGGTAGCAATACCCTGGACTTCTCGGATTATACTACGCCGCGCAACTTCGTACTGCTGGGTTCCGGGAGTTCCAATGGATTCAATGGCAGGGAAGCCAGTGTTGGACAGTTTGGTAACATCAGCTCTATAACCGGCAGTTTGGCCACTGACTCCGTTACCGGACTGGATTTGGCAGCCACCTGGCAAATTGGTACCAGCAGTTCTTATGCATCAGGCAGCTCAAGTGTGAAATTCAGTTCCATTGAAAACATGTTCGGCGGAGCCAAGGCCGATAAGTTCGTATTGCAGAAGGGGTATGAACTTACTGGTGCTATTGATGGCCGTGGCGGTGAAGATACTCTGGATTACAGTAATTACGTTTATGGAAGCGTTATTACTATTGATATCAACCAAGGTTATGCCAGCGGTACCACCTCTGGTATTACCAGCATCAAGAATGTAGTATTGCCCAAAAAGCCAGTAGATCCACCGGTAGATCCTCCGCCTCATTCTGGAGGTGGCGGCGGCGGCGGTGCAGCCAAACCGGAAGGTCAAATTATATACCGGGATACCGGTGGGATAGTTCAGTCTGTGGGAGTCATTGTCGAGGTCCCAGTTTTGACCTTGCCCCAAGACGCTGCATTTTCCGTTAAGGAAATAGATATCCTGGACATGAGCAGCTATGTACCTGAAGGCCTGACGGTGAAACTGGGCAGCAAGATCTATGAAATTAATACCAGCGGGACAAATCAGTTCGGTGATAGTAATTTCATCACCATTAAAATTCCTTATGATCCCAAGCAGATTCTGAACGGTGAACATCCGGTAGTTCATTACTTTGATGAGATAACAGGCCAATGGGTTGAAATACCATCTACTAAGGAATTTGATGCTAGCACAGGTCAATGGATGGCGGTGGTTAAAGTAAACCATCTTACCAAGTTTGCTGTGTTCAGTACCAATTTGGATATCAAACTGCTTATTGGATCACCACTGGTCACAGTAGGCCAGCAGGAGTACCTGCTGGATGCGGCGCCATACATTGACGCCATGGCCTGGAGGACTATGGCTCCGGTTCGCTTTGTAAGCGAAGCCATGGGGGCTCAAGTTGAATGGAACGATGCTGAGCGCAAGGTTGTTATCAGGAAGGATGGCAAGGAGATAATTCTGACTATTGGTTCAAATATTGCTTATGTAAATGGCCAGGAATTATTGCTGGATTGTGCTCCGCAGATATTGCCACCAGGCAGAACCTTTGTTCCGCTTCGCTTTATCAGTGAAGCTCTCGGCGCCAAGGTCGAATACAATAATGAGACCAGGGAAATAACAATATATCAATAACAGAAAAGGAACCGACCCAGGTGATTATTGGGATATTTAGACACCCTCGTATATCTTGTTGGGTTGGTTCTTTTTGTCGTCTTTTGGTTGACAACTAAGCCCAAATTATAGCATTATTAAGTTAATGAATATCAGCAAAATAACTCGACCGGGGGCATTTTATAGACATAAAAGGAGAAAATTCACTTCTGCGTTTAAGTTTTTTCAGAAAAAGGCATAGTTTGTCGATGTGGTAAATTGTACAAGCTGTGTTAAAACGGTAAAAACGAAATAGTAGAATTAGATATAGAAGCATACATATAGCAGGTTCTATAAAATGATCAACATGTAATGAAAGTTAAGATTGTTACTGCTCCGGTTAAGTCTTTAAATGAAAGGAGGGTTAACTATGGAAAATTCTAAATCAGAAGCAGTAGGATATTCGAAATACTTAAAAAAATTAATAAAGGGAAATACACAAATATCCTCCAGCGGAAATAGTGCGGTTAGTGAAATCCCTAAAGTACTTCCTAATGACAGTGTAGACAAAAACCATGAGGCAAAAGATAAACAGTTGATTAGCAGCAATGAACCAAGCTTGATAAAAGGAGAAAACAAGCAACCAGATGGGAAACCTGGTTCCTTTTTAAATGGGGAAATAGATAAAGACAAATTAACCTTGGATATTGAACTGGCAATAATTAATGTTTTAAAGGATAGGCAGTTTAAGCAAAGATTACTAAAAAATCGTGAAGAGGAACTAATCAATCTCCAGATTGAATATGAAGCTTTGAAAAAAGACCAGGAAAATGCACTCCTTACAATCTCTCAAAAAAACAAGGAAATAGAACAGCTTAAAAATTGGCAATCGGTTCAAAAGCTGAACTATGATCAATTAGCAGAAGATTATCAAGAACTGCAGAGTCAGGCCCTGCGGCAGGAGGAAGAGATCAAAGGTCAAATGGAGCGGATACAAGACAAGTACCAGCAGATGAATTTAGAATACGAGACCTACAAAAATGATCATATGAAGCAGTACACCATCATTAAAGAGAAATTATTGGATAAAGAGATTGAAAACAAACAATTATCTGATCAGAACAAAAAAATTATGGCAGATAAAGAGGCATTATTTAAGAACATTCAAGAATTCACGGCCCGCATGTCAGGAAACCTAATACCCTTCCAGACCAGCGGTAAAAAAGAGCCCAGTGTGATAAAAATGCAAAAATCTAGTGAGGATGGGGAAAATCCTCCAAGACAAGAGTAGCAGAATAATGAACCAATATCCTCTGGTTAAGGTAATGCATATCACAGATATCCGACCTGCAGTTGCTGGTGGACAATTAGCGATTCGGCTGGTTTGGGGAGATTCCTTTCGTAATTTCCGGTTTGAGATCGATGCATTTACCTATGAAAGCTTGCAAAAGGTTCTGCACTTTGCAGAAGGGTATAAATACAGGCTTTCATTTCAATCGTTTAAAAAAGAAGGAACAGGTCAATATTATGGGATGTTGTCAGGCGTTCGAGATGGTGATTCGGTGCAGATTCATTTTCCCTGCTCAGAGGAATTTCTTTCTCATTTGAACTGGGTTAAGGATTTAGATTCCCTGGAACCGTTAGAAAGATTGTTGAAAGGGGAAGATCCAGCACCAAAACAGCAGGTTGCTAAAAAATTCTCAACTCGCTCTAATCCCAGGTTCTTGCTACGCCGAGGGGTAGCTGTTATTCTTTTGGTATTTCTTTTTATGAATCCGGGTCTGTTGTTTCAAGCAGGAGAAGAAGAAATTATGGAAGACCCAGAACAGCTTCTCAAACCGGAAACTAGTGAAGTTTTTGCAAGTAATGAGAGAGAAAAAATGGATGGGGAAAACCTGCTTCCAGAGGTCTATGTTTTGTCAACAGAGAAGAGCATCCACAGTAGCCTGCCGAAAGGCTATGTGGCACTGACCTTTGACGATGGGCCCTCGGTTCATACCCTTCAAATTGCTGAAGTGCTGCAGGAATACGGTGTGGGGGCTACATTCTTCTTTATTGGGAAACATGTTAATCGCAATCCGGGGATTACCGCGAAAATTGCCGATATGGGGTATGTTATTGGAAACCACACTCATGGGCATTCCAATATGAGGAGTATAAATGAATTAAAACAGTTGGAAGAGATAGAGAATTTTAATCAGCAGATTATGGAATTGACCGGGAAAGAAGTAACTTTGTTTCGTCCACCGTTTGGATCATACAACAGTGAGACTCGGAATGTACTAGATGAACAGAATATGAAAACAGTACTTTGGAATGTTGATACCAAAGATTGGGATAATAGGACTGCAGACGAGATCCTGAAATCTATTCAGGATATTGAAGCTTCTGGAAGTATTTTGCTTTTACATGAAACTGCGCAAACCCTTAAGGCTCTGCCAAAGATAATTGAATACCTGTTAGAGCAGGAATTGCGTGTTGTTATGCTTCAGTAGGGTTAGGGGTGTCAGGGGGACGGGGGTGTTGACACAGGGGTGTTAGGGGGACGTCCCCCTAACACCCCTGTGTCAACACCCCCGTCCCCCTGACACATTAAAACAGGAGACTGTCCTAAAAGGAAAGCCTCCTGTTTTTTGTTATTGGCGTTTTATGATGGGTAGTATTGAATTAGCCTGCTGTAACCACGCTTTTGCCAGCCAGATACCCGAAGGTAAAAGCACGACCATGGCTGTTGCCAGGCAGGTTTACGCAATAATCATTGGAATAATAGCTGCCGGAAGCATTACCAGCCGCATAAAGACCAGGGATGACATTCTTTTCTTCATCCAGTACTTGCAACTGCTCATTGATTTGCAAGCCACCCAGAGTTACCAAAAGAGCAGTGCCTAATGGTACTGCATAGAAAGTTGGTTTTTCCAGGGTTGTCAAACAAGCCGGCCGCTTGCCATAATCAAGGTCTACACCCTGTTTGGCCAGTTCATTGTAGCGCGCTACAGTTTTCAGTAAGGTGTCTTTGGGAACCTCGATTTTATCGGCTAGCTCTTCCAGCGTTTCAGCACTTCTGATATAACCTTTTTCGATGTAAGCCTTTACATTTTCAGGATTATGGAAGTTGGTTCGCATGTCCTTACAGGCTACCAATTCAAAGGAAGGTGCTTCTTCCGTCCATTTGGCATCCCAAATTGCCCATCTGCCCAGTTCCGGCTGTTGACGCTGCGCATTGCAGAGGTAGGCATAGGGCAGTTCCTCATTGCAATAACGCTCACCGCGGTTATTGACATTTAACCAGGGCTGACGCATCAAGGCATCGGCCAGGATGGGGGCTCCCGGAACAGCAAAATCAAAATACATCGGTGCATGTGGGAATTCGTCTATTAATGCGCCAACCCACATACCCATTTTTTGCCCGTCACCGGTATTATGGGCTCCACTTACCATTTCATACATGTTAGCTTGGATATATTTGGTTGAAGGAATATAGTGTTCACGCATTTCCTGATCGGCATTATAGTCACCAGAACAGATTACAATACCCTTATTACCAACAAATTTGGTATAATCTCCTTCGGCACCGCCAATTACTGCTGTAACCCGTCCCTGTTCCTCTCTAACCAACTGGGCCGCCGGGGTTTTGTAATAAAATTCTACGCCAGCATCTTCACAGCCTTTTTTAAGAGCATAACGCATGGAAGCGGTCCATGGATCGGTTCCGGTCGGTGCATCTGCTACCGCTGCTTCACTAGGATCCATTCTAAAACTTAAAGTGGGATAGCCCTTAATCGTGGTTCCCGGTGTTACAGTCTCATTCAAGGGTACAGGTTTGGGGGTGCATCCATAGCTTTCTGCTTTGGCCATAATCCAGTCAGCAACCTCACCACTGTTGTCTGCCCATAGGGAAACAATTCTCTGATTGCCTTTGTAAGCATTGTACCTCATGATTTCCTGGACGGCTTCCATTTTGTTAATTTCGTTGTTTATCTGCTTCTGCATCTTGGTCCCAATGGCTCCATAATCATTACCGCGGAAGTTAACCCTTTCAGTTTTTTCCAAAATAACAACTTTGGCACCTTCTTCAGCAGCGGACATGGCGGCACACAAACCTGACATCCCGGCTCCAACTACCACTACATCTGCAGTGACGGTTGCTTTAATCGCACTGTCCGGAATCGGATCCGGTTTTTTTAAAAAGCTGGGTGTTGAACTATCAACCGGTGTCTCTGCTGGGGGGGTCTCTTCATTGGGGCTGCAACCAATTAAGGTGCCAGCTGAAGCAAGTACTACCGTACCCACAGCTGCTCCTTTGATAAATGACCTCCTGGATACTCCGTTTTTATTTTCTTCGTTGCTCATAATTTCTCCCCTTTCTTCTCTCAAACATGCAGCACATGGTATTTCACATGCTGTCAAAACAGTATGGTAATGGTGACAAATAACCGAATATCCCAAAATAACTCCTAAGTTTACTATAAAGTTTAGCATACCTCCTGAATTATACATCGGAGGTCCTTACGAACTTTTGCCCACAAAACTGTAAAACCCTACAATTGTTTAAGGTTCTATGATCATTGAAGTGGGATGATTAAAAAGAAAGGGATGATAGAAAGGGAGGGGGTTGTACCTTTATCAGCTGGTTTTTATATCGACATTCCCGATAGTTTTGGTTATCACAACTTCCTTCTTCACCTTTTCATCTACTATTTCATTCTCATGCAATTGCTGTTTGTATATGTCAACTTTTTCAAGATCATAAGTTTGTTTATTAATCTCTACCCGCTCTTCCCTAAGGGGTATATGTGTAATTTCAGTGCGGGTGGATTGGTCAGGGGAATCTGCGTCGATGATCTTTTTTTCAATTATTAATTCTTCGCGCTTCACAGGTACAGTTATGGTTTTCTCCTCCTCCAGCACCTCTTTATGACAGTTTATTTCTCCAGTTTGCACCCAATTTCTTCTTACATCCAGCTCTTCTTCTCTGATTTGGAAGCTTATGTTATCCTGCGATTCATGTATCATTACCAATCCTCCTATTAATAAGTAAAAAAACACCTCTCCAAAAATATTTGGTGAGGCATTTTGAAAACTAAATCCTAATGAAGCTCATTTTCATCAACTACATTAGCATCTCCATCCTTGTTAATACGCGCTTCTTCGTGTTTGATGGTTTCTTTGATCTCGCGATTTTCTTCCACTTGACGCTTATGGGCTGATATTTCACCAGTCACCACAGTGTGTTTGCCGACTTCAACTTTATCCTCGCCTACTGCAAGACTGAAATGTTCACTATCACCTTCACCGATAGGTGTGTCACTGGGTTCGTTGATGGACTTTCTTTCAACCACCACTTCTTCATGAACAACTGGTACATTTAATATCTGCTGCTCTTCTATGATTTCTTTGCCAAATTCAACTTTGCCTATATCCACTCTATTCTTAGTGACATCAAGCTCTTCTTTGCGCAGTTTCAGTTTTTGCTCTTCACTATTTTCTGCTTGCTCTTCTTCATGACCAAAGTTTAATTTTTCTCCCTCATCCCTTTGTTTGTCGTCATAGTCTTCCTTGAAAAGGCTTAAAAAGCCAACACCTCTCATCTCATAATCAACCTCCTTTTTAATTAGTCTCTAATATTTTTCCCCGGTTGCAGCTTATTATGATTGGTATATTAATGATTGGGGTGACTTTCCTTATTTGGATATTTATAGTATGTTTTTTATGGTCAAAGCTTCTTTTTCCGGGATGTGTTTTAACATCAATCTTAACTCCTCCAGTTGTCCCAGGGCTAGAGCATCATTACGACTGCTTACGTAGGCCTTGACCTTGGAAAGTGAAAATTCTATATTATCCATTTCCTGATGATCCAGGAAGACTGGCCACCACTTGGCTGATTTGGTCCAGTATTTTTCGATATCTGCAGTTTGCCTGACAGCCGTTTCCCACCGTCCATCCTGAATTCCGACCATCACCATATCGATCTGTTCAGTCAAGTGCGCAGTAGACGATTGGAGAGAGTCATTAATCCAAAAACTTACACCGACAATGAAAACAAGAACTATCATTAGTGATACTAGTAATCGCATGTATTATATACTCCTTTGATCTATTTAGACCGAACCTGGTAAAAAAATTTACCCTGGCTGTCCAAGCAGGCAAAAAGAACTTGTTTAAAGTCGTTGATTCCGTTCTTTCCTAGCTCTCCTTTGAGCCAATCCAAATTCAGATGTATTTTACTAAGATTTTCTTTAATAACACAACCATCGATGATCAGGGTAATCGGTATAAGCTCAGGAGGAGTGAAGATATCCATATCCTTAGGTTGCAAGGGCCTATTTTGAGAGTTGAGTATAACACTCAACTGGCCGCCGGTTTCTAAAATGGCATATGCTACATCGGATATATTGGCCACATTTTTTTGTCGCAACTGCTCCAGTAAATCATTGATATTGTAGCGCAATCGTCGCAGCTCATCCTCCATTATTTGTGAGTTTTTTATCAAAATGCTGGGTTTGCCGCAGATTACACCACGGGCTTTTTCGCTTTTTAAGGAAATATAAGATAGAGTGATCTCTGAGGCAATCAGGATAAAAATGGGAATAATACCATTAACTAATGGTATGTTGGTGTTCTGCATAGGAATTGCCGCTAACTCAGCAATCATAATAATTACTACCAGTTCATAAGGCTGTAGTTGGCCGATTTGCTTTTTACCCATGATTCTTAGGGCAATTACAGTGGTAAGATATAAAATTAGGGTTCGAATAATTACTAGAATCATTTTCAATACCTTACTTTCGTTTAATCTATTTTTTACGAAAACGGCAGAATTTATTACTCAGCTGGTTTGTACAGGCAATGTTACTAATAACTCCTGTCTTACAAGTAACCAGGTTTCAAGGGGAGTTGTCATTATCCTGGGGAACGCATATTAACAATAAAGGAGCCCCATATAGAGGATAATCGCCCAGGTTATTATATAGCAGCAGCAGGAGTAATCATTTAATCAGCGAATTCTTTTATAATTAAAGTAGCAATACCCTGCGAAGCCGAAACGACGAAAGGGGGCGAGCCCCATGGATGGGGCGAGAGGGCCACTGAACAGTGATGTGAATTTTGGCCCGGTACCCCTTTCGTCGTGAGGCAAGCAGATGAACCAAATAAATAAGGATGGACAGTGCGGAATGAACGAATTAATGCCTGAAAACAGGGGAATAGATGAAAAGTTATTTACAGCGGTTTTAACTGCCATGCGAGATATACCAGTCCTTAAGACTACCCATACTACCTTAAAACACCTGGGAGCAGGAAATGCCGGTATCGAAATGAGGGTTGTACAGGATTTTGAAAACTCACGTGGGTTGCTCCATGGTGGCCTGATAGCTACCCTAGCTGATACAGTCATGGGATTGTCCATGTTAACCCTTAATTATAGAGGAGTGACCTTGGAGCTAAACATAAATTATCTGGCCCCGGTTCAGATAGGGGAGAAGTTGACTGCGCAAGGGCAGGTAATCCATGCAGGCCAAAACACTCTGGTCGCTGAGGCAAGTGTGTATAACCATGAAGAGGTGCTGGTTGCTAAAAGCAGAGGCACATTCTTTAAAATGAAGGATTAAACACATCTTTGTTTTAAACATGTAGGAGGTTAAATAGATGAGATATGAAGGCAAGATTTTTAGACCGTTTAGTGAGGCAAATAGTTATTTACTGCAGGCGACCATCGGTTGTTCTCACAATAGATGCACCTTCTGCGCCATGTATAAAGATAAGACGTACCGGGTTAGAAGTTTGCCAGAGATCCATGAAGATATCAAAATGGCCCAAAAACAATATGGTGACCTTGAAAAAATCTTTATCTGCGATGGCGATGCGATTGCCATGAATACCAATGAATTACTGGAAGTGCTCGATACCCTATATAAAACATTCCCATCACTTCGCCATGTTGGATGTTATGTCGGCCCGGGCAGCACGCTGCGCAAGAGTAGTTCAGAATTAGCAGCCTTGAGGGCAGCTGGTTTGGCAAAAGTATACCTGGGAGTTGAAACGGGTGATGAGCGTCTTTTGCAGGAAGTAAAAAAAGGCGTAAGCTCGGATGAAATGCTAAGGGCTGGGCAAATCCTGGTAGACAGTGGTTTTAATCTTACTGCCATGGTACTTCTGGGTTTAGCGGGGAAAGGTTCCCGCTCACACCAGCATGCCCTGGCAACAGCAAATATTATTAACAGGATGAATCCCAGATATGTAGCAGCCATGACGGTTACACCGGTTCCGGGCACCGTGCTTTACAGTCAGGTTGTGCATGGAAAGTTCCAGGCACTCGATGCTTTTGAAACTCTGGAAGAAATGAAGATAATGTTTGAAAATATAAGTATAGATAACTTGAAGTTTGTAGGAACCCACGCATCCAATTATCTTCCCATACAAGGCACTCTGCAAAGAGACAAACAGAGTATGGTGAATACTGTAGATCAAGTATTAAAAAGCCGTGATCACAGGTATCTAAGAGCACAGAGCATGAGAGGATTATAGATTAATATTCAACGGATAACCAGAAAGAATGTCAGTCTAGTATGCTCGGCATCCTGAAATGCCCTTCTGCTGTCGATAGCCTATGATCTTGGTTTTTCGTCTTGATAATATCTCCTTTCAGGGTTGTATTAAAGGCAACCCTTTACTAATTGGCATCAGCTTACTGTGTCTGATGCTTAATCAGGCCAAAGGCTTTGGACAATTCCAGCACAATAATCGGCACCAATGCAAGGCCTACCGACAACAGGTAGTAATCCCATGATAATTTAACCATGCCAAAGGCAGTTGCTGCTGCGGGGATGAAAACTACCATAATAATCAAAACCATTGAAATCAATACCGCACCATTCAAATACTTGTTGGTAAAAAACCCAATTGCAAACAGGGACCTGCTGGAGCGCATGTTAAAAGAATGGAAAACCTGTGATAATGCCAGGACCAAAAATGCCATAGTCCTTCCCGCCCCAATATCTCCCGTGCTCTGCCAGACGATAATAAAACCGGTCAAGGTTAATAGAGCAAACATGGTGCCTTGCATTATGATACGGATCCCCATACCTTGAGCAAATATACTTTCATTCTTGGGTTTAGGCTTGCGTCGCATAATATTCCTTGCTCCAGGTTCCATGCCCAGAGCGATGGCCGGAAGACTGTCGGTAACCAGGTTGATCCACAGCAGATGCACCGCCAGTAATGGAGATGTTTGCCATACCAGCATGGCAATGAATACAGCTAACACCTCACCTACATTGGTACCCAGCAAGAATCCCACCGTTTTTCTGATATTGTCATAAATGCTGCGTCCTTCCCGTACCGCATCCACAATGGTAGCAAAATTATCATCGGTCAAGACCATGTCTGATGCGCCCCGGGCTACATCGGTACCGGTAATACCCATGGCACAACCGATGTCAGCTGCTTTTAAGGCCGGGGCATCGTTAACCCCGTCACCGGTCATAGAAACCACCTGGCCCTGCCGCTGCCAAGCCCGTACGATACGAATTTTTTCTTCTGGGGCTACCCGCGCATATACTGAGATATTACCCACCTTCTGGTCAAGGTCTTCTTCTGACATCATAGTCAGCTCACTCCCGGTTATGGTGTAGTCTCCCTCCTGCAGGATGCCCAGTTCCCTAGCGATGGCAGAAGCAGTAATCAAATGATCACCCGTTATCATGACCGGCTTGATGCCAGCTTCTCGGCAGATTGATACCGCATCTTTAGCTTCCGGACGGGGCGGGTCAATCATAGCCACCAAGCCCATAAAATTAAGGCCGGTTTCCAATTCTTCGGTAGTGGGCGAATCCGGCACCATATCAATTTCTTTATATGCTACAGCCAGGACCCGCAAGGCCTGTTGACTTAGTTGTTCCGTACACTTTCTTCCTGCCTCCACATTGCCGGCACTGCACTTATCTGCCAGCATATCAAAGGCGCCTTTTACAATTACCACATTCTTTCCGTCTATAGCATTGACAGTAGTCATAAGCTTGCGGTCAGAATCAAAGGGTAATTCAGCCAGGCGGGGATAGTTTCGGTTTAATTCATCTTTGGGCATTCCGTTTTTATATGCAGCCAGGACTATGGAGGTTTCTGTAGGATCCCCAATATGCTTTTCCTGTCCATCTTCAAACTCCACCACCCCATCTGAGCACAGAGCGGCATATTTAATCAGTTTTCTTATAGGAGGAGAATTTTCCTCATCAATATCCTCCAAGACACAGAGATCAGTATCAAAGGCCTTCACCAGGGTCATCTGATTTTTAGTCAAGGTGCCGGTTTTATCGGTACAGATTACCGAAGCACTTCCCAGTGTTTCTACTGCCGATAATCTCCGGATAATGGCGTTGCGTTTGGCCATGCGCTGTACCCCAATAGCCAGAACAATAGTCACAATGGCCGGGAGGCCTTCCGGAATGGCGGAAACGGCAAGAGCTATCGCTATCATAAAGATTTCCATCAGGTTCATTCCGGCTATCAGGCCGATTACAAAAATAACCGCACAAACCCCTAAAGCCAGAAAACCCAGGTATTTTCCCAGTACCTGCAGTTTATGCTGCAGTGGGGTTTGCCCCTCGCTTTCTGATTCCAGCAGATCGGCGATTTTTCCCATCTCGGTAACCATGCCGGTAGCGGTAACAATGGCTTTTCCGGTTCCATAACTTATGCTGCACCCCGAGTAAAGCATATTGAAACGGTCTCCTAATGGAGCGTCAGCAGGTACCTGGGCGGAGGCATCCTTTTCGCTGGGGACAGATTCTCCGGTCAATACCGCTTCCTCCACTTTCAGGCTAGCGCTTTCGATAATTCTGGCATCAGCAGGTATATGGTCACCGGATTCCAATTTAATAATATCACCGGGCACCAATTCGGATGCTGGAATGATCGACTCTCGACCTTCACGTACCACCCTGGCCTGGGGGGCGGAAAGCTCCTGCAATGATTCCAGGGCCTGCTCCGCCTTGCTTTCCTGAACCAGACCCATTACCGCATTGAGCACCACTATAAATAGGATTAAGACCGGTTCAAAAAAATTTTCTCCTTCATGAATGGACACCGCAAAAGATACCGCAGCGGCAATAATCAATATGATGATCATTACATCTTTAAACTGATCCAAGAACCGCTGCAGGATGGTCTTTTTACTTTTAGGCTGGAGCTGGTTAAGACCATAGCTGGACAATCGCTGATCTGCCTCGGCCGAGCTTAAGCCCTTATCCGGGTCCACCTGCAGTTGATCTAATAGCTGGCCAAGACTTGTATTATGAGGTCTCAAAATAACGCTCCTCCTCTAACATAACTGCTGATCCTAACAGTTTCTATTTTATCCATGATTCCAGCTTAACATCCGTGGTGGATGAATTGCCAGTTTATAATTATTCTTACCGGCTCAAGCACAGTCATGGAATAGCAAGTGACTCAAATTCACTGGGTTTATAATCCTTACCTGTTCCAAGAAACCCCTTACTAGGCAATTATATCATTTAATATCAGTAGACTATCAGGCAAATCGGCATTAAGCCTTCCAAAATACTATAGATAATGCCGCCGCCCAGATAAAAGCAGTGCTGGAATTCGATCCCTGCACCTATTGCAATTTAACCTGGGAATTAATATACTTACAACATTAGCAGATATTGTGCTCGCGAAATTTCCGTGATAATATATTTCGTAACTCCTTGTGGCCAAGGGATCCAGCCACCAATGAAAATGGCTTAAGGGTGGTCCTGAAGGCTTAAGAAGGCCTGGGGCCGGTCTTAGCTCTTTAGTATAGTTAGCTAAAGATTGAGTAATTGGAAGGGTTATGTTCACGCTACGCGAATCGCCGCACCCCCTGCGCTAACCTTAAGCCTTATACCATGAAGTTATTTTCTAATTAATATATAAAAAGGAGAGAAATTATGATTGAACAAATAAGGGAGAATTTGTTTCGCATCGAAATACCACTGCCCCAGAATCCCCTTAAAGCATTGAACTCATATTTTATTCGGGGTAGTGAGAGAAATCTACTGATAGATACCGGTTTTAACCGTGATGAATGCAGGGAAGCAATGGATCAGGCCATTCAGGAACTAGATTTTTCTATGGATAATACAGATATTTTCATAACCCATATTCATTCTGATCATTCCGGTTTGGCAGGGTACCTGGCCCGGCCCGGGACCCAAGTATATACCGGTGAATACACCCAACAGTGTTTATGTAACCCTGACACCATGTCATATTTTGCTGATATGATCAAACAAAGCGGTCTAATGGAGATGGGACTAAGCACGGATCGATCCATACATCCGGGTTATAAATTTCGCAGTATACCGGTCGGTAATGTAAATGTTATCCAGGATGGTGATATAATCCAGGTAGCAGATTTCACCCTGCAGTGCATCAATACCAGCGGTCACGCCCCCGACCATATGTGCCTATATGATAAGGAACAAAAAATACTATTCAGTGGTGACCATATCCTGGGTGGGATCACCCCCAACAATACCATCTGGGGTGTACCCTGGAATATTAAAACAGATTATTTGGCCCAATACTACCAAAGCCTGACCAAAATAAATGACCTGGACATTGAACTGACTCTTCCCAGTCATCGGGGAACATTGACTGACTGTTACCAGAGAATTGAAGAATTAAAAAGGCATCATGATAACCGCTTAAATAATATCCTGGATATTTTGGGGGACCAATCCATGACCGGAGCCGAGGTAGCCAGTAAAATGAAGTGGGATATTAATATTAAAACCTGGGAGCAATTTCCCTGGGCACAAAAACTATTCGCTTCCGGAGAAGCATTATCCCACCTGACCCACCTGCTATTCAAGAGAGTCGTAACCAACCGTCTGCAAAATGGAGTGGTCTACTACCAGAGGAGAAACAACTGAAGGGCATACTGGACCGTGATCTTAGAAATGGGGAAACCAACATCATATTGGTTTCCCCATTTTTTAAAACACTAAGCTACAAGCTGTTTATGAATTTATTGATTAGGTGAATTGATTAGTCCTTTTTCAGGCACAGCATGCTGCTGGTGTATTCTATGACCTTTT
>CAZXIR010000046.1:5674-15569 GCA_964640845.1 uncultured Syntrophomonas sp. | reverse complement strand
CGAAGCAGGAGGTCTGGTGCAAAGCCTGGCTAAGTTATTAAAACCAATAACAGTAAGGCTTTTTCCCAGTGTACCATCCAACCACCCAGCGATGGGAACGATAATATTGAATCTCAGTGCTAATATGTTAGGGCTGGGAAATGCCGCAACTCCTTTTGGCATGAAAGCCATGCAGGAACTGCAGGAGTTGAATGGGGACTCAAATGAAGCCTCGGAAGCCATGTGCACCTTTCTGGCCTTGAACACCTCCTGCATTACTCTAATCCCTGCCACCATTATTGCCGTTCGCCTTTCATTCAATTCGGCTAATCCTACTGAAATAGTTGGCGCGTGTATTTTTGCCACGGCCTTCAGCATGATTATTGCGGTTTCCCTGGATTACTGGTTCAGGAAAAAGAGTCGCTGGAGGATAAGATAAGATGCTTCAGGAGGTATTGAATTCTGTTTCCAAATGGGCCATCCCAGTTTTATTGCTTGCAGTTCCAATATATGGACAAATCAAAAAGGTGCCAGTCTATGAAGCCTTTGTTGAAGGAGCCGAAGAAGGATTCAAAACTGCGGTAAAAATAATTCCCTTCCTGGTAGGAATGATGGTAGCTATATCAGTTTTTCGTGCTTCTGGAGCCATGGATTATCTGGGGATGATCTTGGAACCATTAACCGCTAGAATTGGTGCCCCCTCTGAAGTCCTGCCCCTGGCTATTATGCGTCCCATGTCTGGTAGTGCAGTCCTGGGAATGGCCACGGACCTGATGCGGGTTTATGGCCCGGACTCCTTCATCGGCAGATTGGCATCAGTTATGCAGGGAACAACAGATACCACCTTCTTTATTCTAACCGTATATTTTGGCTCGGTAGGAATCAAAAAATACCGCTATTCAATAGTCACCGGACTAACTGCCGACATAACCGGGTTTATAGCGGCCATCTATATATGCAACCTTCTGTTTAGATAGAAAGCGTGCGTTCGTTCTTATGTTACCAATTTATCGTCATCTATATCTTTCTGAGCTTCCTCTGCTGGTAAGATACTTCTAGCAGCAAGCCGATCATGAAGGGCTGTCATTTGTGCTGTTAATTTCTTTGCAGGCATTGATGGCATTTTCCATCCCATGGTTAAAAATAACGTATAATGTAAATCATACCCCAAAAATTTGCAAATACATTTCAGGACGAAAACACACGTTTCATGCAGACGGACCTATTTTAGAAATATTCTGATACCATATGAAGGAAGCCCATGGCAAAATATATATCAAGGGCTATTATTTATAAAGAAGATCATGACTTTGGCGATCACGCTTGCGCTATTAGTGGTTCGACGGGTGCCAGGAACCGAAGGAACTAACTTATTCGTTTAGGTACCTGGGGAATAAGTTAGTTTCTTAGGTTCCTGGCACCACCATTGTTTTATTTTAAAAGTGTAGGCGCGGTGAAAGTTTGTGATATTATGGTTTCTATAAATGGAGAAATAGCCATAAAAATTTAAAATGAACTAAAAGAATGGAGGAAAACCTATGACTTTTATCATTGCAGCTGGAATTATCGTTGTAATACTTGTTTTGTGGGTGATCTCAGTACAGCGTTCCTTTGTGGTCTTGGATGAAAACATCAATAACGCCATGTCACAAATCGGTGTTCAGCTCTCCTCGCGCTGGGATGCTTTAGTTTCCCTTTTGGATCTAACCAAAGGGTATGCAGAACACGAATACAAAACCATGACAGACACCATTAAAGCAAGACGATCGATCACCAGGGACTCTTCGCCCGAGGATGTAAAACAACAGGAGAATTTCCTTGTAGAGGCTTTGGGAAAAATCATGGCGGTGGCAGAAAACTATCCTGATTTAAAGGCCGATCAAACCTACATCAAAACAATGGATTCTGTCAACCAATATGAAAACATGGTGCGTACCAGCAGGCTCATTTACAACGATAATGTCACCAAGCTGAATCGTGCCGTTCGTATGTTCCCGGCATCTTTGGTTGCAGGAATTCTTGGCTTTGCACAACGCACCTATTTAGAAGCAGTGGATGAAAAGGCTGATATGCCGAGAATGCAGTAAGGTACAACAGAACAAGGGAGGATTCTATGGTGAAAAAAATTATTTCTACTCTATTTTGTGCCTTATTGTTGCTTACTTTCATGTCCCAATCAGCCTTGGGAGCAAACAATGTATCAGACATCACTGTTGATGTTGGCATTTATGAAGATGGGTCGGCCTATATCACCCAGACATGGAATTGTAATTTCACTGAAGGCACAGAGGGCTATATTCCCATAGAGAACTTAGGAGATATGAGTATAGCGGATTTTCTTGTTTCAGATGTAAACGGCCCTTATAAGCATATTGAAGATTGGGATATAAATGCTAGCTTTGAAGAAAAAGCAGGAAAATACGGTATGGTAAAAACCAGTAAGGGCTATGAACTTTGTTGGGGAATCAGTGAATACGGAGAAAAACGCTATGCCATTGAATACAAAATCAATAATTTTGTTGGTGGGTATACGGATTTCGACGGTTTTAACTTCCAGTTTATCAACCCAGGTATGGGGACCTTGCCTACGGATGTAACGGTAAAAATCACCATGCAGGATGGAGTAAACCTGGATGCCAATAACGCCGGAATATGGGCGTTTGGCTTTGATGGACAAATTAATTTTGAAAACGGCAAAGTAGTAGCCTATACCGCAAAGCCCTTATCCTCCAGCACTGATAGCGTAATAATACTGTTACAGCTCAATAAAGGATTGATTAACCCCACAAGATTGGTGGACAAATCCTTTGAAGAGGTAAAAGCACAGGCATTCAAAGGCAGCGATTATAGCACGGGTACGGGAGGTGGTTCTGCTGTACAGCCTGAGGAGGAAGCTGGTCCTTATGATTTGGTTATTGGATTAGTGACCATGGCTCTTCCCATTGTTGTTATTATCTATTTTCTGGCACGGAAAGGGAAATCCAAAAAGAAAATACTGGCCCTTTATAAGAATGCAGATTATTTTAGGGAAGTACCTATTGCAGGAAACTTGGAAGCTGCCTTTGTATTAGCAAATGATTTTAATCAAACCGATGATGATGGCAACCTTATTGGGTCGGCATTTCTTAAGCTGATTAACGCAGGTTGTCTCGAGCCTGTGAGTGAAAAAACGGTTGGCTTGTTTGGCAAAGAAAAAGAAACCATTTCCATTAGGCTTGTACAGCTGCCACAGTTTACAGGGAAAACCACAAAGATGCTTTATGATTTACTGGTTTTAGCAAGCGGAAGCGACCAGATCTTACAGGAGCGTGAGCTGGAAAAATACTGCAAAACAAATCACAAAGCTATGTTGAGGATTATCGAAGCTGCCAAGCAGGACGGCCAAAATACGTTAACCCAAATTGATAGTTATGATACTTCAAAAGAAGCAAAACCTTTAGGACTTTCCCAGCGCGGAGAAAAGTTGCTATTAGACATCATGGGTTTCAAAAAATATCTTCTTGAGTTCTCACTGATTGGGGAAAGGTCAATTGCCGAAAGTGTGATTTGGCAGGATTATCTTACCTTTGCCACACTGTTAGGGATTGCGGATAAGGTGATCGAACAATTTGAAAAGGTTTATCCGGAAGTGACACAATATAGTGAAAACGCCCATCATTATTATCTCGTGGCACACAGATACACCAAAGCATCCTACTATACAGCACAAACGGCACGTTCCTCAGGAAGTGGCGGAAGGAGTTCCTTTGGCGGCGGTGGTGGTTTTAGCGGCGGTGGCAGCGGCGGCGGAACACGCTAAAAGGAATGTTAAGAGAAAGATAGCATGGGGATCTTGGGAATATGATAAAAAAAGGAAGGTCATAGTGTTGGAAAAATTGATATAATGAGCAATATCAAAACCCCCATATGGTTTCCGGAACTCTACCATAGGGGGGTATCTTATGTCTCTTTTTATCTGTGGTTCGACGGAGGATACTCGCCGCCTTTGGTTAACCATCTGTTCAAATAATACAAAATTTGACTCCAATTGCTGAATTATACTATTTACATCTTTAGAATTAAGCTAAGGTATGATAGATTAATAAAGATGGAAAAAGACAACCTAAAAACAAAAAAAAAATAGGATATTTTAGTTTTGGGGATATTATTATACAGCTGTAGAAAGCTGTCAGGAGGGTCAGAATTGATGAAGACGGATATTGCAATAGCTCAGGAAGCGAAAATGAGCCCGATATTGGAAATAGCGGCGTCTATAGGTCTTAATGAAGATGATATTGAGATGTATGGGAAATATAAAGCGAAAGTTTCGCTGGACGTCTGGGAGAGGGTAAAAGACAAGCCTTCGGGAAAAGTGGTTTTGGTCACCGCTATTAACCCCACTCCCGCTGGTGAGGGAAAGACCACTAATACGGTGGGTTTAGGAATGGCTTTGAATCGGCTAGGGAAAAAGGCTATTATAGCTTTGCGTGAACCTTCCCTGGGACCTAGTTTCGGCATCAAGGGGGGCGCTGCTGGGGGTGGTTATTCCCAATTGCTGCCAATGGAAGATATTAATCTGCATTTTACCGGGGATATCCATGCCGTGACTACTGCTCATAATTTGCTGGCAGCTATGCTGGACAATCATCTACACCATGGCAATGAGTTGAATATAGACCCCAGGCAGATTGTATTCAGACGAGTTATGGATCTAAATGAACGAGCATTAAGAAATATCGTTCTTGGTCTGGGAGGAAAGATCAATGGAGTGCCGCGAGAATCAGGATTTGATATCAGTGTGGCATCCGAAGTAATGGCCGCATTATGTCTGGCTACGGATTTAATGGACTTGAAGGAAAGATTCAAGAAAATGGTGGTAGCCTATACCTTTGATGGTGAGCCAGTTACTGCTGATGATTTGAAAGCAGCCGGTTCCATGGCCCTGTTAATGAAGGATGCTATAAAGCCGAATTTGGTTCAGACCTTAGAGAATACCCCGGCCTTTGTCCATGGAGGGCCATTTGCCAATATAGCCCATGGATCCAACAGTATTGTAGCCACCCGTATGGGAATGAAACTGGCTGACTATATGATAACCGAAGCTGGATTCGGGGCCGATCTGGGAGCCGAGAAGTTTTTTGATATCGTTTGTCGTTATGCAGGTTTTGGGCCGGATGCAGTAGTACTGGTGGCTACTGTTAGAGCTCTGAAAAATCACGGAGGGGTTCCCAAAAACCAGCTGGGGGAAAAGAATATGCCCGCTTTGGAGCAAGGTATCCAAAACCTGGAGAAACAATTGGAGAACATCAATAAGTACGGCGTTCCCGTAGTAGTAGCATTGAACGAATTTCCCACCGATACTGCTGAGGAAATTGCCTTTATAACTGCCAAGTGTGCAGATTTGGGGGCCGAGGTAGCTCTATCACAGGTGTGGGCCAAAGGCGGAGAAGGTGGCTTAGATTTAGCCCGCAAGGTTATTAAAGCGGCTGAAACTCCCAGTCAATTTAAATTCTTATATGATGACGAAATGACTTTACAGGATAAAATTGCCACCATATGCCAGGAAATTTATGGCGCCGACGGAGTTACATACAGTGCCGAGGCTCTGAGGATGCTGAACAAATATCAGGATCAAGGGTATGGTAACTTGCCGGTATGCATTGCCAAAACTCAGTATTCACTGTCCGATAATCCAGATTTAATCGGTAGACCTCGGGGATTCACAGTATCGGTAAAAGAAGCCCGACTTTCGGCTGGGGCTGGCTTTATTGTGGCTCTAGCCGGTACGGTTATGACTATGCCAGGATTGGGTAAAATACCTGCTGCCCAAAACATAGATATATTGGAAAATGGACAAATTATAGGATTGTTCTAATAAATACTGGGTAGGAATAAGAACTAAAAGCCCAGCATGCTGGGCTTTTAGATTGTTCTGCTGGGACAAGCAGGATAAAGATTACGGAGGATAGCCGATGAAAAACAAGAACATTGACAAAAGCAAAATAGAAGCAGCGATGGCTATGATATTAGAAGCCATTGGTGAGGATCCCAACCGAGAGGGGGTACGGGATACTCCCCGGAGGGTGGCCAGGATGTATGAAGAGATATTCTATGGCATAGATACCGATCCTCGAGAACTTCTTCAGGTGTCATTTACTGAGTATCATGATGAATTGGTACTGGTAAAAGATATTCCCTTGTACTCCATGTGCGAGCACCACTTTTTGCCCTTTTACGGTAAAGCTCATGTGGCTTATATTCCCAAGGGCGGGAAAGTAGTGGGTATCAGTAAAATTGCCCGGGTAACCGAAGTATATGCCCGCCGGCCGCAGTTGCAGGAACGGCTTACCTCCCAAATAGCAGATTGTATTTACGATACCCTGAAACCTTATGGAGTAGCAGTAATTATAGAAGCGGAACATATGTGTATGACCATGAGAGGAGTAAATAAACCTGGTTCACTTACTATTACTTCTGCTGTCAGAGGGATTTTTGAAACCAGAGCTCAGACCAGGAATGAATTATTGTCATTGATTATGAAAAAAT
The DNA here is from genome assembly GCA_964640845.1 of uncultured Syntrophomonas sp. Taxonomy (GTDB): domain Bacteria; phylum Bacillota; class Syntrophomonadia; order Syntrophomonadales; family Syntrophomonadaceae; genus JAAYJK01. The sequence goes on along the minus strand of CAZXIR010000046.1, from coordinate 9,065 downwards.
AGTATAGAGTGATTCGGTATCTTAGCGAATTACTATATCATTTCGTCTTATATGGAAACAATTTCTTGATCTATTTATTAAAATTAATACCAAACCCTGATATTACCATATAATAAGATCCCATTATTCGGGTTACCCTTATGCTAGACTAGGGTTGGATTTGGACTGATGGGATCTTAATAATGGCAGTCACTGGTAAGTGGTCTGAGACTTCAGACTTGATGATACGAAAACATGAACACTTGGACCTATCATCGATAAAAATGTAGTCAATACGAACCCGGGGAGCATCAGAAGGATAGGTGTTTCCATGTAATTCGGAATTGTGGGCAAAAGTATCATGCAGATATTCAGATAACATTCTCATTTCGCGCATGGTTGGAGTGGCATTCAGGTCTCCAGCAAGTATGGTAGGTATAGAAGAAGCCTGCATAATCGGCAGGATAATATATTTTAAATGACGGTAGCGGGAAACCTGGTTTAAACCCAGGTGCATATTAAAGATACTAAAACGAGTGCCAGCCAAATCTATCTCGGTCTGCAGACAACCTCGTTCATCACGGGAATCAGGGAGGATGTGTTTGATTTCTTTTACTATAGGATACTTAGACAGCGTAGCATTTCCCACCGAACCGAATTTCAAGCGGTGAACAGGACCGTAGGCATAATTCATCTTTAATAAGCCCGCCAAGACATGGGCCTGGCGGGACACACCGGACATACCGGGAACCATTTCCACTTCCTGCAGCGCTATTATATCTGCAGCTATCTCATCCAGAACCTGCTGGACTTGTTTTAGGTCTTTTCTTCCATCAATCCCTATGGCTCGGCGTATGTTATAACTTGCCACCTTAATAACGGCCAACAGGAACCCTCCTTATATTTTGGAGTTTAACAATTTATATGCTGCCAAGATGAATTACTTAACAGAAAAAACCGAAAAAGAGAAGGCATTTAATTGCAGAAATAGATAATTTATGTGGCCAAAATTAATCTTTACCCATTTGACCAAGAAACTACTGCAAAATTACAGTAGCCTCTAATATATGGTAAATAATCAGCGTTTATAATGGCTTTAGAGACACCATTTCGTCTCGAAAACTGTTTTTACTCACCAATGCTATATACAAAGACGGGTACCTTTAACTAAAAAGTCAAGTTTGAATTGCGTAATAATGTTAGCAATTGTTCGTTACTAGGAAGGTTATTAATGTTAATACCCAAATATTTTATACCAGCTGCATCGGCCGCACTTCTGATAAAGCGGTCTTCCAGTATCTGTTGCTTTTTGCGGGATTCCCCTTGGCCTTCCCCTATTATAATGAGGACCGGTTTCAGTTCGTTCTTTTCACAGATCAATATATCTACATATCGATTTCTTATTCGGTTGGAATACTCGGTACGGTTATCTGCTTCCAGGGCTACGGTAACAACATCTTCCAGGTTAAACCTGGGAAAAGCAACGTAGGAACTGTGCTCAAGCACGGTGGCGAAAAGTTGGTATAGTGTCAGCTCTTTTCCAGACAGCAGGTATTCCCGCTTCCGGTAGGGTAAATCATTCATGTTTATCCAGGCATTGCTAAGATCAATAACTTCACCATTTCCTGGTCGTTTTTTCTTCTGGCCGGGGAAAGGTCCTGTGGTTTGCATCTTCTGCCGATAATCGTTTAAAATATCCCATACCAGCTTTCCGAAGATCACTACGACTATAAGAATTATAAACTGTAACAATCCCAAACCTCCTACTTGAAGATGGTATTATAATATATATATATTAGCTATGGAGGAAAATAATATATACATATAATATTGTATACAAAACTGCCTAACAGTACTAGCTGCAATTTTGCAACAATTTAAACCGCTCTAGTATCAGCTTAATAAGCTTATTATACTTCTCTGTGAAGATGAATTCCAGTCAGGGGTTTAAAGCAGATGTATAACAGTATAGAATGTTATATTAGGATTGAAAAGAGGTATTTTACAAGGAGGACTGTTTGTGAACTACAAAAGCAGCCGAGGACAGGTTTCAAATGTCAGTGCAGCAGATGCTATAAAGAAGGGAATAGCGCCTGATGGTGGTTTGTTTGTTCCCGAATCTATTCCCCATTTAAATGAAGATTTCTTTAAAAGCCTGCAAAAATTAAATTATCAAGAACGAGCCAGCAGAATACTGGCTTACTATCTGACTGATTTTACTGAACAGGAAATAGACCGCTGTGTGCAGGGAGCATACAATACTAAAAATTTTGATAATCCTGAGATAGCTCCCCTGGTCAGGTTAAGGGAACAAATATATATACAAGAATTGTGGCATGGTCCAACCTGTGCTTTTAAAGATATGGCATTGCAGATACTACCTTATTTAATGACGGCCAGCATGGATAAAACAGGTGAAACCAGCGAAATAGTTATCCTGGTAGCTACCTCGGGAGATACCGGCAAGGCAGCCCTGGAGGGTTTCAGTGACATTGCGGGAACCAGGATAATAGTATTTTTCCCTGATGAGGGCGTGAGTGAGGTTCAGAAGCGGCAGATGGTAACCCAGGAGGGGAAAAATGTTCATGTAGCAGGAGTACAGGGCAATTTCGATGATGCTCAGAACGGGGTAAAAAATATATTTGCTAGTCAAGACTGTATCAGCAGGCTGGCAGCACAGAATATGAAGATGTCTTCTGCCAACTCCATTAACTGGGGACGCCTTTTACCTCAGATCGTATACTACATTTCCGCCTATACTGATTTGAGAACCGAAGGAGTAGTGAAAATCGGAGATAAGATAAATATAGTGGTGCCAACCGGAAATTTCGGGAATATCCTGGCTGCTTTTTATGCAGCCAAAATGGGAGTGCCGATAAATAAGTTAATATGTGCTGCCAATTCCAACAATGTTTTAACCGATTTTATCAAAAGCGGTATATATGACCGCAATCGGCCTTTCGAAAAAACTATTTCCCCTTCTATGGATATACTGATTTCATCTAATTTGGAGCGGCTGCTCTACGAAATAAGCGGACACCATGCCCAAAAACTATGCAGCTGGATGGAAGAACTTAGAACCAACGGAAGCTATAATGTAGGTGATGAGGTTTATCAGGAAGTGGCAGGCTTATTCTGGTCTGATTATTGTACAGATCAGGAAACCATAGCCACTATCAAAAATACCTGGCAAGAAAAGAGTTATCTATTAGATACTCATACTGCGGTAGCAGTAAATGTATATGAAAAATACCTGCAGGCTACCGGCGATAATACCATAACGGTAATCGCCTCTACTGCCAGCCCGTTTAAATTCGGGAGCAGTGTAGCAGAAGCCGTCCTGCCCCAGGAAATGATAGCCGGCCGAAGCGAATTTGAATTGTTATATCTCTTGGAGGAATATACCGGGGTA
>CAZXIR010000046.1:3697-5574 GCA_964640845.1 uncultured Syntrophomonas sp. | reverse complement strand
TTGCTTACAGCTATATCCAAGGCCAGGAGTGCAAAGATGAAAGGCGAATTGAACTCCTGGAAACTGCCCTGGCCCCAAAAACGGCAGAGGCAGCAGCCTATGACTGGGCAGAAGCGATCAAAACCAGGAACGGAGCCTGGCAGTATGCATTGATGAATGAACAGCTAAAAGAAGAGTATCTGCCCCAGTTTGAGGAAAGCAACTGGGTTACCGGTTTTTCCAGCCCATGGGTGAAAGACTACACGGTAAGTAGGGAAGAAGATGAAGTTAGTGATGTAAAATTCAAAATCAAATTCGATTGGTACACCAGTGATGGTTACGAGTATTCCAATTTTGCCAATCTTACGGCAAGTAAATTTGATGTAGGTCCAGAAGCTGAAAAATGGTTAATCACCTATCTGGATTATAGCTATGAACCAGGTAGTAAAGATTAATGGATATCGTGCCAAGAGTGGGCCATGGGGACAGGTTCCTTGGCCCAGCCCCAGGTAATCAAAACTGGGCCAAGGAACCTGTCCCCATGGCCCTGAGTAATAGTGGGACAAGGAACCTGTCCCCGCGTCCCATTAGGATTGCGATAACCTGAGGTTGGAATTACTTGCCTTTAATGAAAAACTCCATCAATCGATGGCCTTCTTGGACCAACATTCCCTTATCAGCGGATTTTTCATTATATATTCCGATACCATTATGAACCGGGTTATTTTTATCAAATATCATAAACGGTACCGGCTCTCGGCTGTGGGTCCTTATAGATAGAGGGGTAGGATGATCCGGTATTATCATAACCCTCAAATCATCGAACTCTGCCAGCTCTTCAATTACCATTCCGACTACTTGCTGATCTATTTGTTCAATACTCCATATTTTATGTTTCAGACTACCTTGATGGCCAGATTCGTCAGGGGATTCTATATGCACGTAGACAAAATCCTGCCCGGCTTTTAATTCATCGAGAGCAGCCCGTGCTTTTCCGGCAAAGTTGGTTTCAATAGCGCCGGTAGCCCCTTCGACTTCTATCGCTTTAAGTCCGGCACTTATTCCTAATCCCTTTACCAGATCTACTGCTGCCACGACCGATCCCTTTAGCCCATAAAGGCTTTCAAAGCTGTCCAGGGCTGGTTTCTTTCCTTCTCCCCAGAACCAGGCCGAGGTAGCCGGATTCTGACCGGCAGATCTCCTTTTTTGGTTAATGGGGTGATCACTTAAAATACCATGACTTTTCAACTGCAAATCCAACAAAATACCGCTATCCTTACCGGTGGGCAGATATTCTCCTACAATACGGTCGGTGATATCATGGGGTGGGGTCAGCATAATCTGCTTTTCCAGGGCGTTTTTCCATACTACCAGGTGACGATAGCTTATACCTGGATGAAAAGTTATCTCATCACTACCCAGCTGCTCCTGCAGATCTTTTATAAGTTCAGACGATTCAGTAGAACTTATCTCACCAGAACTATAATCCAGCATGGTTTTTTGTGAGTAATCACTATCTTCGGATAAGGTTACCAGGTTGCAGCGCAGGGCCAGATCATTATCTGATAAATCAATACCCATGCTAACCGCTTCCAGGGGAGAGCGACCGGTATAATAGGTTTCAGGATTATAACCCATCACGGCTAAATTGGCCACATCACTGCCCGGAGGGAAACCCTCAGGAATAGTAGCCGCCTTGCCTATAAGGGAAGTCTTGGCCAGATAATCCATATTGGGGGTTTGGGCATATTCCAGGGGAGTCTTATTCCCCAATTCTGCTATGTCATAATCAGCCATTCCATCGGCCAGTATCAGTAAATATTTCATAATAGTTCAACTCCTGTCACGATATTGGCATTATTCTACAGTATATCATTAACTTCCTGGAGAATGAAATA
>CAZXIR010000046.1:0-3597 GCA_964640845.1 uncultured Syntrophomonas sp. | reverse complement strand
TACTTAATGACCAAGAGACTCGATGTTTATAAGTGCGAAATCTGCGGTAATATAGTAGAAGTTCTTCATGAAGGCAAAGGCACCCTGGTATGCTGCAATAAAGACATGGTTTTGTATAAAGAAAATACTGTTGATGCGTCTAAAGAAAAACACGTTCCAGTAATTCAGAAAACAATTGATGGAGTAAAGGTTACAGTAGGAAGTACAGTGCATCCAATGCAAAAAGAACACTATATGGAGTGGATAGAAGTTATGGCAGGTGATAAGATTTATCGGGAATTTCTCAAACCAGATAATCTGCCAGAGGCAGTATTTAAAATAGAAGATGAAAAAGTGACTGCTCGTGCATACTGCAATATACATGGATTATGGAAAAGCATGCTATGAGCTATGATGAATAAGACGGTTTTTTAATAATCCTGTCTTAAATTATATAATCGATTTTAGCTCCAGGAAAATGAGCCTCGATATGTTCGCGAAAGAAGCTCTTCATTTCCTGGAGTAGTTCTTTTTTATATACAAATTTGCATAACCAAACTGCCCATATTTGTAGGAGCGAGACTCATCCTCAGACATGGGCAAAGAGGTATCGGGGAATACTTCCAGGATGTTACCCTTGGCTCTGCGGGTAAAACGGTGGGATATCACTTCGAAATGGATATCTCTATTATCCCCCTTCAATTGATCACTTAAATTGTTCAGCATATGGCTGTATTCTTGTTTCCAACTGCCTTCTAATATGACTGGAGCAATAATTACCCCCCCTGGATAACCATGTTCCATTAGTCGTGCTAGAGCGCTGATACGCTCCTGCAGGCCTGGAGTGCGATGTTCATGGGTTTTTATAATTCTCTCAGTGTTGATACTGTATCTTATACGGGTATGTCCCTGATGGTCCAGGTACAGCAGGCTGTCGATACCAGGAAACTTGCTGACAAATTTTAAATAGCCGTATTCCTGATTGGCGAAGAAGCTTATAGCTTTGGCCAAGGCACCCGAATAGGGTTCTACTGGTACCGGATCAGATGTTGCTGCGGCTTCAAAGACCGTAATCTCCGGCTGTCGCTCCTGGATATATTTTTCCGCCCGGGCCAGGATTTCATCAATATTAATATAGACCCGGGTATAAGGCTTTTTCCCCAACTGGGTATTTAAATAGCAGTATTCACATATACCCTGGCAGCCGGTAACCAGTGGTAATTGAAAATGGGCAGACGGTTTGCAGGTAGCAAAATCCAGAGTTTTTCGAACCCCCACGACCAGAGTGCTTTTACCCTGGAAAAATGATTCGCGTGGAGTTTTGCCAGGAATGCCGGTCACTCGGTTATGGGATTTCAAAAAACTTACTTCGTGTCCAGCCGCTTTTAACCGCTCATACATTTCTTTTCCCAATGGATAATCAAGAGCATCTGCCTCAAAAAAGATTCTTTTTATTTGTAAAGCTGCCACTGCCATTTATATGCCTCCCCAGGTTAACAGAATATTTATGCTATCTTTACCCCAATTTAGCCAGCTGATACCGGGAAAGAATACCAAATACCAATGATCTAGATTGCTCGATGATTTAAATAAATATATATTGCATGGGATAACGCAAAGCTTGTATCACAATGAGCATTTTGCCAAGCAAAATGAAAGCAGCAGTTAAGGAAACGAGGGAGGCACTAAGATTATGTATCTTGGATTATTTGATGGGTTTTTCTAATTATCTTATGCAAATGAGTTATTGAAAAAAGGCAGCTGACTTAAATCAACTGCCAAAAAGAGTGTATGTTTATACTTTTAACTAATCCTGGATAAGCTTATAAAAAACATTCATATCCTCAAAACCACCGCTAATATTACAGTTATTCATCAGAGTTCCTGAATATTGATAGGATGCCAGCGAAAAGGTTAAGTTCATTCCCAGTGAAGTACTGCGGGCAATGGTATATAAACAAGTAATTCCCATAGTGGAAAGCTTATGTTCAAGTTTTTCAAGAATTATGGACGCTAAACCCTGTCCTCGTTGGGAGGGGAGAGTGGCAAAATCTGTCATCTCTGCATTAGCGAAGTTATGGTTTATTTCCGCCGATGCGGCAGCCAGCAGGTTATCGTCTTTGTACACCAATCCATAAACAGTATGAGCCAGATTTGATTCCAGGAAAACCGGATCATGAATTGGATAGGGATAAGTTATAAATACCCGGCGGTATAAAGCAGCAAGAGCACTTAGGTCCTGTTGATCGGCCAACTTGAAGCTGCAGCCTTCAGGCAAATGTCGGGACTTGGTGGGATCACAGTCTTTGATCTGCTTAAGAATCTTATTATTTTCATCGGCTGTAAGCGACGACTGACGTTGGTCAAAGAACTTGGAACATATTACTGCATCCTCTTGATTAGAAAAATAACCTCTAATACCAGCTTCAGCTTGGAAACCCTGTGTAAGAAACAGATTTTTATCCTTCTGGGCCATTTTACCCCACACCTTGGTAAAACCTTGGCGGGTACAGGTATTTTCCAGTAATGCATTTAAAGCTTTCGGGCCGTCATTATTATCAAAATGGTAATCTAAAATACTTATCCTTTTATTATAGGGGGAAAAATCAAGCCGGGCTGAAAAACCATTACCTCCAACCTCTTGGTATAACCCCCAGGGTGAAGCAATATAGTGCTCAACTTCTCCTAATAATGCCTTATCACTCATTCCTAGGACTCCCTTCGAATTGACCGCAGGTTACCCTCTGGAATCAGGCTGACAATGTCATTATCGTCACTATAGAGTACTTCCAGTCCTATCTGTTCATGTTCTACATTAGTTTTGCTTTCACACAGATTGCAGCCTGCAGGACAGGAACTTGATTGATCTTCAGGTTCGGTATAAACACAGATAACCCCTTCATAGTTCCTTAAAATCGTTTTGCGGTTTGAATAAGAAAGCAAATAATTGGGCTGCAGGGGTATTTTTCCACCGCCTCCAGGTGCATCCACAACAAAGGTAGGTATGGAATAACCAGAAGTATGCCCGATTAGCATCTCCAGTATTTCTATCCCTTTGGATACCGGAGTTCTAAAATGTTCAATACCTTGAGAGAGATCACATTGGTAAAGATAATAAGGGCGAACCCGATTTCTAACCAACTTCTGAACCAGCTCTTTCATAATAACGGGACAATCATTCACCCCACGCAGCAACACTGTTTGATTTCCCAGAGGAATTCCAGCATTGGCAAGATCTCTTAGAGCACGGCTGGCTTCAGGAGTAATCTCCCGGGGATGGTTAAAATGAGTATTAACCCATATAGGATGATATTTTTTCAGCATAGATATCAATTCATTATCAATACGCATGGGTAGTACCACCGGAGTGCGGGTTCCGATTCGAATAATCTGAACATGGGGAATTTTTCTAATGGCTGAAATAATCTTTTCCAGTTTTTTAGTACTGAGTAAAAACGGATCTCCCCCAGAAATCAATACACCTCTGATATTTTCATTACCTTTTATATACTCTATTCCTTTTTGTATAGCAGACCAAGAAATACCGGAACCTTCTTCTCCCACTTTCCTTTTACGGGTACAGTGACGGCAGTACATAGAGCATTCATTGGTTGCCAG
>CAZXIR010000045.1:0-15692 GCA_964640845.1 uncultured Syntrophomonas sp. | reverse complement strand
AAAAACACCATCCTTATACTTATAAAAAGTGCTTCTTGCGATACCGACCCCATCCACCGCTTCTTGAATATTCAAGGCTTCTCCTCTGACCAGCATCTCTTTGGCTTGTGCTGTTTTGCGGATGGAATCCGGCAGAATATCTTCTCTTACCATGTAGAATTTTTTATTAGGTCCGGGCATAAAACACCTCTGTCCGCTCTAGGCGGATAATGTTCTTTGGCACTCGGACATTATACCACCATTCGGCAAACCTGACAATGCATTTTTTTATTAATTTTTTTATTAATAAGAAATAAGAAAATTAGTTCATGGAATGAAGTAGTTGTGACCCCCGGCCATGGGTATAATCAGAAAATGACTTCATGGGAAGGAAGGCTTAAGGTTAGCGCAAGAGGAAAAGCCATTGACCTGGCGGAAAACTCAAATTGGGTTAATTACATATGGCAGATCTGGGCCGGGATGATCACATCACACTATATAACCTCATTTAACCGGTCAGCTCAATTTATCCAGTATTTCATCCGGTATATTCATATTGGTATAAACCCTCTGCACATCATCATGGTCTTCAAATAAATCGATAAGCTTAATTATCTTAACGGCAGTATCCTGGTCATTGATATCAACCGTGTTCTCCGGCATCATAATCAGATCAGCCTCATCGACTGGAATCCCTTCTTTTTCAATTAGTTCTTTAACGTCCATAAAGCTATCCGGGGAGGTGATTATTTCATAGCTGTCCCCTTCATCTTTTAAGTCATCTGCCCCTGATTCCAAAGCCAGTATCATCAACTCATCTTCATCCATTTTCAGACCTTCTTTGGGGATGCTTATATATCCTACTCGCTTGAACATCCAGCTTACGCACCCAGTTTCACCCATATTACCATTGTGTTTGGAAAATAGATGTCTTATATCTGGAGCGGTTCGATTCCTATTATCGGTAGCAATCTCCAGCATAACCGCAATCCCTGCCATAGCATATCCTTCATAAATAATTTCTTCGAAAACCTCACCATCCAGTTCTCCGGTTCCCTTCTTAACCGCCCGAGTGATATTCTCGTTAGGCATATTGATAGCTTTAGCTTTTTGAATGGCCAGCTTAAGTTTGGAATTGGCCTCCGGATCTCCGCCACCGCCGGTCTTGACTGCTATGGTAATTTCTTTGGCCAGTTTGGTAAACTCCTTGCCTTTTTTCTCGTCCGATCGAGCCTTCTTGTGCTTTATAGTCGACCATTTAGAATGTCCAGACATATACACCTAGCCTCCTATCAAATAATTCTATGTAATAACTTTAGTCTGTTCCATGTATTTTTTATATTCTTCTCCAAAATGTTTAAGCAAAAACTCTTCTTCAACTTTAATCCGGTAAATCAGAGCCGGCAAAGTGGTAAAGAGTATTATCAATAATCCTCCCCAGGAGCTAAATATCAAGGGTATAGCAAAAAAACTGAGCAGGTTCCCCAAGTATATAGGGTGGCGTATTTTTCCGTAAATTCCGGTGGTAACCAGGCGATGTCCTTCATACAGTGCCACCCGGTGGTTAAAATATTTTCCTATTTTTCTAAATGCTATCCACCTTATGGGACAAGATATCAGAAATAGGGTAAACCCAATAATTATTACCCACGGTTCCAAGGCCAACATTCTGGTATAATGAGGGCCTACAAAGTCTATAGCCGAGTAAAACAGAGCTATAAAAAATGATAGCTGAAGATACAGAAATGTTTTCCGGTCATCATCCGCGATCACATATGCGTCTGGCGCCTGATAGACCAGGGTTTCCGACAGTAAAGTCCAAGTAAAAAAGACTGCAAAGAACAGCATTATTACTTCAAAGTCAAACCTGGGTAGCGTTTTATAGGCAAAATAACCTACATATATAAAGACCAGGATAAAAATAAAAACCCTTATTAATACTATTCGCTGCCTGGGATCCAATTTTATCGCCTCCGTGATTTATTCAAAGATTTTAGGTTTGGGCATAAGTGCAATCTCAGGCATTTTCCGTTTATGTTCACTGGATTTTATCATGGCTGCGATGCGATCAAAGCTTTGAATCCCTTGCCTTTCACCGCTCAGGTAGCGTTCCAGTTCATCATAGGTAAACCCCATCTCCCCTTCATCGGTCTGCCCTTCCCATAGTCCTCCGGAAGGGGGTTTATCAATAATAACCTGCGGTATTTTTAAATACCTTGCTATTTCATACACTTCTTTCTTGGTTAAATCCCCCAGCAGCTGTAAGTCTACTGCATTATCACCATGCTTGGTACAGTAACCTATGCAGATTTCACTCTTATTACTGGTACCCAGTACCATACAGTTTCTGGCCTGAGCTGAATAATAAAGAGCAATCATTCTAAGACGGGGTTTTAAATTTGCTCGGATAAGTCTGCCTTGCTGACCTTCCAGACGTATATACGATTCAAAATGAGTTACCATCAGGTTATAGGCATTATCCAGGTCCACTATTCGGTAAGGAATGTTGAATTCTTCGGCCAGCAACTGTCCGTGCACTAAGTCAGAAACCTGGCTTTCACAGGGCAGGATAAGTGCCATACAGTTATCCGGAAATGCTTGGTTGGCGATTACTGCGGCTACAGCCGAATCCACCCCACCGCTCAAACCGATTACTACTCCTGATAACCCGGCTTCACTTACCTTCTGCCGCAGCCAGTCAACCAGATAATTGACTTTAGCTTCAGCGTTCATCACATAATCCCCCTTAATCAAACAATTCGGTTGACATGTATTTATCTGCCCCATCTGCTGCAATGGCCATTATTTTTGCTCCTTCACCCATCTGCCTGGCAAATAGTAAAGCTGCATATATGGCTGCTCCAGATGATATACCCAGGAGCAGTGCATCATTTACTGCAACTTCCCGGCAGGTTTGAATCGCAATGTCACTTTCAACCGGAAAAATATTGTCAATCAATTGTAAGTTCAACACCGGAGGAATAAATCCTGCCCCAATCCCTTGAATTTTATGTTTCCCGACAGGCTTACCGCTTAAAACCGCGGATTCAGCCGGTTCAACTGCTACTATTTTTATGCCTGGTATTTTCTGTTTTAATACTCGAGCAATCCCGCTTATGGTGCCCCCGCTTCCCACACCGCATATCAGGGCATCCAATTTCCCCTCCATCTGCTCATATATTTCCAGGGCGGTGGACTTCTCATGACTTTCAGCATTGGCTTGATTTTCGAACTGCTTTACCGCAAAATATCGGCGGTCTTGGGCAGCCATCTTTTCAGCCAGCATGACTGCCCCAGGCATCCCTTCCTCGGCCGGGGTTAAAACCAGTTTGGCTCCATAGGCCTGGAGTATTTTCTTGCGTTCTTCACTCATATTCTCCGGCATGACAATTACCAGAGGATAAGATTTTATCGCAGCCGCCAGGGCTAGGCCTATCCCGGTATTTCCGCTGGTGGCCTCGAGAATAATGGAATCCCGGTGCAACATCCCGTCTTGCTCAGCTTTTTCAATCATGTATAAGCCAGGACGATCTTTAATACTTCCCCCGGGATTGAAACCCTCCAGTTTAACGTAAACCTCTGCTCCTTCGGTCTTATGCTTGGTACTTAGCTTTATTACCGGCGTTTCTCCTATCAGATCCAGTATACTATCTACTACTTTCATCTTGTTTCCTCCTATCTATGGGAACTATCTCCATATGGCCCCAAGCCGCCATTTTATCATCTTTTATGGCTAGTATACCAGTAATTCCGGCAATACCCCTAACAAAATCTACTGCTTTAATCAGATCCTGGTCGGTTTTGACCAAGTTAGCTGCTGCAGTTGCTGCGGCATCTGCCAGCACAGCAGTTCTGGCCTTGATAACTACCGCATCTGCTTTTCCAAAACTCAAACTTGGTCCCACCGTTCCAGAAGAAGTACATATACCTAGAGGAGTTTCATGGGCTGCCACCCGAACACCTATTTTATAGGTAAATTTTGAAGGTCCAGCAAAAACCGCAATGATCCTCTCTATTTCCGATTTGAGAAATATATCTCCACCGTTCTCCACTACCACTTCACTGCAACTCTCCAAGAGCTTTTCCCCTATCATCTCTGATACAGCCCCAGCAACTGCTGCCATTGGCCCCACACCGGTTGCATAGGCAGCCTGTCCCATACGACGTACTATTTCCGGAGCACCAGCCAGCAGGGGTAGTGGTACCAGCGAAGTCTGGAATTCAGGCTGCAATTTGATATAACTTTCCAGGCCACCCCGGATAACTCTAAGTTCTTGATAGGTTAATGACATAAGGCTATCGGTATAGCTGTTTTTGTCTACACCGATAGCCAGATCACTCTCTCGAATATTAATTTTATAGTACTTGAGGTTAGCCCCCTCGTGCATCGACCGGTAGTGCCGGTTAACATGATCCCGTTCTTCTTTGTTATCCATGAAAAATTTTATACAGCCTCCCTGATATCAAAATGAAGTTTTATGGCCCGGGTAGGGCAGCATTCCAAACACATACCACATACTACGCATTTAGAATTATCAAATGATACCTCCATACTCTCTCTATCAATAGCCAATGCCTCAGTGGGACAGAAGGATGCGCAGGCACCGCATTGTATACACAATGATTCACTCCACATTACGGTTTCACTTAATGGTTCACAGGTTACCCCCAGACCGCTAAGATACTTGATCCCTGAATCGTAATTATCTTTTTCTCCCGTAAGTTCCATTACCATTAAGCCTTCTTTTTGAGGGTTGATATTGGCTTTTAATATATTAACTACCAGATCGTATTCTTTTACCAACTGGTATATTATAGGCTGTTCTGATTGAGCAGCGGAAAAGTATAATACAATTCTATTTTTCATATTTATTTCCTCCCATTCTGGAATTAAAGATTATCCCATTAGCAGGGGGTCGGTCCGGTATTGATTTGAAGTCGATATTGGAATCCGCTCCCGGCAGCATCTGTACCGGCTGGCTGATTTCAAATTTCCCGGCTCTTATCCATTCTTTTAATATTGAGGCTATTTTTCTGGCCCGGGGATAACTGGATTGCGGGGTAGTAACTACCTGTTTGCCGTTGATGGTAATTTTGCCGCTTTTCAATTCTTTAAAGTTAGCAAATCCCAGATCGATATCCTTTTTATATGGATAACCTTCAAAGAAGTCCACTATGGGACAGAAAATTTCTTCATCTTTAACTGCCGTATAATGCAGAATTTCTTCATCCAGAATGGGTATTGGAATACCTATCCCAATAGCCATGGTAGCTCCATAACCGGCATAACTGAGACCGACCAGCCAGTTGGGATCCATCTGTTTCAGATCCCCCATGACGGAAAGAGTTCCGGCCGGAGTTTTAGGTACTCCATTTTCACCCCTTAGTACGTTAGGATGGTGCTGGGTGCCATTCCAGGCCACATAACCAATGCCTCCCCCCAGGAAGATCCTGGTACCGATCCCGATAGTCTTATAATGGGGATCATTTAGTAAGGGGCTAAGCTGCCCGGAGGTGGAGTAAGCTGCATTGCCTAGTTTGGGCCGCAAGATTCCCATATAGGTATAAAGGGGACGGTCCCCCAGATTAACCGCACAATTATAATTTTGATAGGCGTTGCGCGGATTAAACATAAAGGCTTCGTTTACATCATCCAGGGTAATAATGGTTTCCAGGGTACGATTGGGATAGCAATCCGTGCCATAAGCGATAGCCTCCAATCTTATTTCTTTTCCGGCGACCAGGTCTTGTATCACGTGACCTCCACCATAGGTAAATCGACCCGGGTATACTTTATTTTCCGGATCTGATTCCGGAAGCTGGCCGGCACCTATATAGCAATCTACTGCTGCGATACCAGTGTAGGCTTCTACTCCATTTAACCATACCTTTTTCATTTTTATTCGCGGGTTAGCATGACCGAAATTTATAAAGGCTCCGGAAGAACACATGGGGCCGAAGGTACCGGTAGTAACAACATCAATCTCCCGGGCTGCTTGGGCATATCCCTTTTCCTGAACAATATCTATTACTTCTTCGGCAGTAACAACTACTGCTTCACCTTTTCTTATTCTTTCATTTATCTCTTCATAACTCTTTTGGTATGACATATTAGCCCACCTAACTTTCCAAATATTATTTTACAGATATTTATTGATATCTAAGTCGATATTTATTCACATTACATTCCTGCTATTAATATATTTTCAATAGACTCTGGGCCACCAATACTGCTTTACGGGCATCTTCCCCGTATCCATCAGCACCGATCTGATCGGCGTAATCTTGATTCAAAACTGCTCCTCCCACAATTACCCGGCATCTAAGGCCCTTTCCCTGGACCCCGGTTATAACTTCTTTCATGCGGGGCATGGTAGTAGTCATTAAAGCGCTTAAACCTATAATGTCCGCCTTATAGTTCACAGCCGCATCAAGAATATCTGCAGCCTTCACATCTTTCCCCAGGTCTATCACTTCAAAGCCATAATTCTCCAGCAGGACACATACTATGTTCTTGCCAATGTCATGGATGTCTCCTTCAACTGTGGCCATAACAATAACCCCGCTGCTTTTGCCTTGGTCTTCCTTAAGATGAGGTTTAATAAAAGCAAAGGCCTTTTTCATAGTATCAGCAGCCATCATCAGCTGGGGCAGAAAATATTTTTTCTCATCGTATAACTGCCCAGCTCTTTCAATTCCCGGAATAAGATAAGTGTTCACTATCTGGAGCGGCTCCATTTTTTCTTCAAATATTGCCTGGCCCAGTAAGGACTCTATATTATCTCGCTCTCCTTTTAGAACTGCTTGCTGCAAAAGCTGACCGATACCTGATGGGGTTGGTTTTTCATCCTTAACCGTGGCCGCAGAGATATCTGCCGGCCTGGATTTTCCCAAAATCACATCCGGTATGTTGCACATCGAGCACACCGGATGTCTGAGCAACCCGGTATGATTGGTACCTCCTGATTTATAATCCTTATATTTTCCAATATACCCGGTGCAATTAGTATCGCGATTAAGCAGCACTGCTGCTGACCGGGTAATATCCATTACTCTTTCATCAAATGGATTAATAATGGGCAAATCCAACCCAGCTGCCCAAGCCATAGCTAGATAAGCAGAGGTTAATATTTCCCGGGCTGGGAGACCATGGGATACATTGCTGATCCCCAACACGGTCTTAACCGGTAATTCCCTTTTAACTGTCTGCAGGGCTTTCAGGGTTTCCATCACCTGACTCTGCTCAGCACTGGCCGTTTTAACCAGACAATCGATATATATATCTTCATCCCGCAGACCATATTCTAATGCTTTATTATATATATTGCGGGCAATCCTCACTCTATCTTCGGCTTTATCCGGTATCCCGGTCTCATCCAGACACAGGCCCAAAACTGCTGCCCCGTATTTCCTGGCCAGGGGCAGTATGACCTTAAGATGCTTTTCTTCCCCGGTAGTAGAATTAATAAGAGCCCGACCCACAAAATTCTTCAGCCCTTCTTCTACCGCCCCGAAGTTGACCGAGTCGATGGAAATAGGAGCATCAACTGCTGCTTGAATGTCCAGAACCGCTTTTTTCATAGCCACAGCTTCGTCTATTCCAGGCACTCCCATGTTAATATCCAGAATGGGCGCTCCGCTATCCCACTGTTTTCTGGCTTCTTCTACCACCATCTGCATGCTGCCTTCCTTAATATCCTGAGCCAGCTTTTTGCGAGCAGTGGGGTTTATCCGTTCTCCAATGAAGGCTAAGGGTTTATCTTCTCCCAGTATTACATGATTGCTGCGGGAAGCGAATGCGCTAAGAGTCTTCCTGGCTCTATGGGCCGGGGTGAGTCCTTTCACCGCTTTGGCTATGGCCTGGATATGATACGGTGTGCTGCCACAGCATCCACCAATAATATTCGCCCCGGCATCACGCAGTTTAAGCGCATATTCCGCCATCTCTTCCGGAGAATCGGGAAAAACGGTCTTGCCGCTTACCAGTTGGGGAAGACCTGCATTGGGCTCCACGGACAGAAATATATTTGAATATCGCCCCATGGTCTCTATGACTGGCAGCAGTTCTCTTGCACCGCCGGAACAGTTGGCACCAATTGCCAGTGGCTGCAGGGCTTCCAATACAATAAGGGCGGCCAGTGGATCGGTTCCCATCATGGTTCGGCCACTGTTCTCAAAAGTCATATGAGCGATAACTGGCAATCGGGTATTCTGTTGGGCAGCAATAAGGGCAGCCCGCATTTCCCCAATGTCAGTCATAGTTTCTATAGAAATCAGGTCCGCTCCAGCCTTTTCACAGGCCATGACCTGTTGGGAGAAAACCTCATATAGGTAATCAAAATCTACATCCCCCATAGGATAGAGCAACTTCCCGGTGGGACCAATAGAAGCAGCCACTAGAGCTTTGTTTCTGGCTCCCTGCCGAGCTATCTTAACCGCTTCTGCATTTATTTCCTCTACCTTATCAGCCAAACCATATTCAGACAGTTTGCAGCGGTTAGCACCAAAAGTATTGGTCTGAATAATATCTGATCCGGCCTGGACATACTGGTAGTGAATCTCGGCCAGTACCCCAGAATTTTCAACACCGAACAATTCCGGGCATTGTCCCGGCTGTAATCCCTGCTCCTGGAGCATGGTTCCCATAGCTCCATCCAGCACCAGAATACGGTCTTTTAATATAGTGTTGATGTCTTTTATAGTCACGATTATCCCCCTCTTTATTTGATACAGATGAATGCTGGCAAAATAAAAACCCTCTCATGAGAGGGTCCATAAACTATTGCCCCCTCTCATCTTTCAGGATTACCCTGCAGGAATTGGCACCTTACCTCAATGGGCGGTTGCCGGGCTTCATCGGGCCTTTCCCTCCACCTCTCTCGATAAGAGCATTCAACTATATAATTAATTGGCAGATATTACACCTGATTACTCGATTCTTCCTTGTTTTCTTCTGCTATTTTTGGGGTTTCAGCTTTCTCTTCAAGAACCTCCTGCTTGATTTTAACAATGGAATCCTTTTCCTTCTTCACTAGGGTTGGTTTGTCATCATCAAACTTCATAACGTCATTTATCTCTTTTTGAACCCCGCTGGTGGCCTTCTTGAACTCACGAGTAGCCTTACCTATACCCTTGGCAACTTCTGGCAGTTTACCAGGTCCTACAACAATCAATGCGATTAATAGAATAAATATTAATTCCCAGGGTCCAATATTTCCTATAAATCCAAACATGTGATTATCCCCTTGCCGGCAACTGAAGATACGATAGATATACCTCACCTGCCTACTATATTCGCTATATATTTTACTTGTATTTTTTAATATTAGCAATGTTTAAATTTTTCAATAATGACCTTAGGTTCAATATCAGAGCTGCAATAGCCCCAACCGGATAATACCTAATCTTAAGCCTTGATCCCATGAAGTTATTTCCTAATAATAATCTATCCTCCTGACTCTATAAAGAAAAAGTCCATAAAGAAACGAAGCATTTCTATATGGACATATATCCGAATTCTTTATGGGATTTAAGAGCAGTCCCTCTTTATCTCAGTTCTGTAGGAACAAATGCATCTACCAGTCCTATCACCAATGCTGCCAGCAAGCTCCCCAGTAAGGTTACTGATAGATAATTAGGAATTATAAACTGGGCCAGATAAATAACTACGGCAGCAGTTATAAATCCCACCAATCCACGAGAACGTGGGGAAACCCGGTCACCGAATCCCATCTCTATCAGATAACCGATACCTGCTATCACTAATGCTGCCAGAATGGCCCCCATGAAACCTGCTACTCTTATACCAGGTACTAAATAAGCTACTAACATCAATACTATCGCTGAAACTACGAAGCGGACAATAGTCCCTATCCAGCTCCCACTCATATAAAAACTCCTTTCCTTTTTCAAAGATACTATTTTTCTGACAATCTTATGTTGCCATTGAAAAGGTGAAATTATACAAGTAAATACGGTTAGGAAATAATAGCAACTATCGGTAAGAGTTACATAAATCTAACCTTTTTATCAAATATTATTCATGGGTAAGATTAAAGGAGGATTCTATGTTCGGATTTTTCAAGAAAAAAGCACATACTATGCAGTTGCACAAGCTGAATGAAAAAAAGCAAGACAAACAAGATTTACCGCAGAAACCTGCAGGGCCAGCACTCACAGCGAAACTTGATGAAAACCTGACTATCCTCAAAAATATCCTGGGGGATAGTCCAGATATAATTATAAGGAAGTTCAATTTTGGTCCCCAGTATTCCTACCAGGCAGCTCTGGTTTTCGTGGATGGAATGGTAGATAAATCTATTATTAATGAAAATATCATTAAACCACTTATGTATGATATTCATATAGTAACCGGCGACCGACTTCAACTTAAAAATATCGGAGAATTAAGGAACATCCTGTTATCCGTTGGTGATGTTAAAAGCATTACCTTATTTGATGAGGTGGTAAAGGGTTCATTATATGGAAATACCATTTTAATTTTGGATGGTTTTGCCACCGCTCTGGATATTGATACCAAAGGATGGCAGGCCCGATCGATACAGGAACCAAGCAATGATAAGGTAGTGAGGGGACCAAGAGAAGGTTTCACTGAAAATCTGCGCTTTAACACCGCCCTTTTACGCAGGAAAATACTGAATCCCAAGTTTACTATAGAGCAGATGGTGATGGGCGAACAGACTCATACTAACATAGCATTAGCCTATTTAAAGGGAGTGACCAGTCCCGAACTCATCACCGAAGTAAAGAACCGTCTGAGCCGTATAAAGACTGATGCTATATTGGAATCTGGTTATATTGAACAATTCATAGAAGATGCGCCCTTATCCATATTTTCTACCGTGGGTAATACGGAAAAGCCAGACATAGCTGCTGCCCGGATATTGGAAGGTCGTGCCGCTATACTGGTAGATGGTACTCCATTTGTCTTGACGGTCCCTATGCTTTTTATTGAAGGATTCCAGGCGGCCGAAGACTATTATTCACGCCCCTACTACGCCAGCTTTGTGAGATTGATACGCTTCCTGGCCTTTTTTTTGAGCATCCTGGCCCCGGCCGCTTATGTAGCCCTGCTAACCTATCATCAGGAGTTTATTCCTTCCCCGCTCTTGATTACTATGGCCTTATCCGTACAGGGCGTCCCCTTCCCTGCTCTGGTGGAGGCTCTGCTAATGGGAGTGATGTTTGAGATTCTTCGCGAAGGAGGCATCCGTCTGCCCCAGCAGGTAGGGACAGCGGTAAGCATAGTTGGAGCCCTGGTAATTGGCCAGGCGGCTGTGCAGGCGGGTCTGGTGGATCAAACCATGATTATTGTAATCGCAGTAACTGCAATATCCTCTTTCCTGGTCATTACCCACACCGATGCAGCTACCCTGCTCAGGTTTATCCTGGTTCTTCTGGCCGGGGCTCTCGGTGCTTTCGGCATAGTTATAGGTATGCTGGCTGTTCTGGTGCATCTGAGCGCCCTGCGTTCCTTTGGAGTTCCTTATCTGGCTCCGATAGCTCCCATGGTCATTGGGGACCTCAAAGACAGCTTAATCAGGGCTCCTTTATGGACTATGCTGAAGCGCCCTCAGGTAATACCAGGTCAAAACTCTATCCGGCAGGGAGATCAATTAAGACCTGCTCCACCTGAAGAAAATTAAAAATCCAGGCTGGATATACGCACTAGTATTTATTTGACCAAAGTACGGCAGAAGAGGTGAGAATCCTGCAGAATAATAGCAAGTTGAATACCATAAAGATCATGTCTCTAATACTGGCCCTAATGATATCCATGGGTGGATGCTGGGATAGGAATGAACTAAATTCACTAGCCATAACCACCGGCGCAGCTTTTGATAAATCAGAGTCACCGGATTCGGTGGCCTTGACCGCCCAGGTCATTAATCTGGACACTCTGGCTCCCGCTGCTGTGCAATCGGCTATTTCAAAGCCTCCATATTGGAATATCAAGACTACCGGCCGGACAGTTTTCGACTGCATTCGTAATGCTTCCCAACAGTCACCTCATAAGCTGTACTGGGCTCATAACCAGATCATTGTGTTTTCCGAAGACCTGGCCAGAGACAACGGAGTCCAAGAGTATTTTGATTTCTTTCTGCGGGACGCTGAACCGCGTATTTCTATCTGGGTTCTGGTAAGTAAAGGCCAAGCCAGTGATATCCTGGAGATGGACTCCAAACTAGCACCTATACCAGCCATCAATATTACCCGCCTGATCGAAAATCGAAGATTCACCGGTAAGGCCGCGGCAGTTGATATGTATGAATTCAGTAATCGAGTGCTGAGTGAAGCTACTGCTCCGGTCATGTCAATCATAGAGCTTATCGGAGAAAACGATGAGAAGATTCCACTGCTGTCCGGCACCGCGGTATTCAACCAGGATATGAAAATGACAGGGACCCTGAACGAACAGGAAACCAGAGGTATGCTGTGGGTAATAGATCAGTTTGAAAGTGGACTGCTTATTATTGAAGCTCCAGGAGGCCAGGGCCAGCTGGGTTTAGAAATATTGAATTCCAGCGGCCAGATAAAGCCGGAGATATCAGATGGACAGCTGAAAATCAAAATCAAGATAAGAGCCAGCGCTTCTCTGGGAGATGCAGATTGTTTCGTGGATGTACTGGATGATAATACCTGGGACAGCATTAATAATCGTCAGGCAGAAGCTATTCGGCAAGATATTCTCTTGTCTCTGGAGCAGGCCCGGAAATTAAAGGCCGATATTTTTGGCTTTGGCGATGCAGTATACAAAAAATATCCCCGGGAATGGAAGGATATCAAACCGAATTGGGAAGAAATATTTCCTGCCCTGGAAGTGGAAATCGAAGTACAGACTACTCTGCTCCGTCCCAACATGATACTGCAGAGCGTCAATAAACGGAGTAAAGAAGGATAGTTGCTATGATGAGTATAGAAAAGGGGAAAATCAGCTCTTATCAGCTAATTATACTAATTTTTACCTCTATGTCAGGTTCGGCAGTTATTCTCTATCCGGGGAGAGAAGCCGGTAACGATACCTGGCTGGCTTATCTCGCAGGTTTTGCTGCAGCTCTCTTATTAGCTATGCTGGTAATCAAACTGGCTCGTGAATACCCGGGGAAAAATCTGATTGAAATCAACGATGCCGTTTATGGCTCTATTGCAGGCCGGATAATCTCTCTATTATACATCTGGTATTTTTTCCATCTGGGGTCAATTGTAGTGCGTGATTTTGCCGATTTCCTATCGGCTATCATGCTGCCATTTACTCCCATTCCGGTGTTCGTCTTTGTAAGCCTGGTTCTGGTGGCCTATATGATACGCAGCGGCATCGAAGTTATTGGCCGCTGTGCTGCTGCTATTTTTCCTTTAATCATGCTTACCCTGTTTTTTATTACTGCCACTATTAGTAATGAAATCAAATTTAATTCCCTCCTGCCCATCATGGATATTACCGCCCGGGATTTCCTGAGGGCCAGCTTCCATACTGCCATTTTCCCTTTTGGCGAAATTATTGTATTTCTTATGGTGTCTGCATTTCTGGACAATGAAAAGAAAATAGCCTCATCCCTCATTCTTGGCATGGTCCTGGCAGTATTAAATATGCTGGCTCTCTGCTTACTCACCATCACGGTATTAAATGGTCTGGCTGCTGTCTTCACCTATCCTATCCATGCTATGATCTATCGGATCGATATAGGGGATATCATAACCCGGGTAGATATATTAGGAGCATCAGCCGGATTATTACTGGGAATCATAAAGATGGCGGTCATGTATTATGCGGCAGCCCTGGGAACCGCCCAGGTTCTAAATCTGCGTTACTACACTCCTGTGGTACTACCTATAGGTCTGCTTATGTTTGATCTCAGTATCCTGCAGTTCCCCGATACAGTAGATAATTTAGTTTTTCACTCCCAAACCTATTCGTATTACGCAGTACTGTTCCAACTGATTCTTCCTCTGCTGACCTTGTTGGTGAGCCAGGGTCGGAAGAAAATCAAAGGAGCTGCATCTCACAATACTTAGTCCACATAGATATGGAGGTTGAATTGATCTGGAGCAAGTCAGAATATCCTCAACTCAATTACTCGGTTTAATCATAGGCTCTATGCTGGGGTCTTCGGTGGTATTATCTCCCGGTTTAAACGCCGGAAGTGCTTCCTGGCTGACAGTAGTAACCGGGCTGGTGCTGGCCTCCCCATTGGTCTGGCTAGTCCTAAAGCTGATCAACGATTATCCTGGCAAAACCCTGGTGGAGATCAACCATGCCATCCTGGGACCTTTATGGGGGAAGATATTCTCCGCTATGTACCTGTGGTATTTCTTTCACCTGGGTGCAATCGTTTTAAGAGATTTTGGGGATTTTATGTCTACCATTATGCCCTTAACCCCTATTTCAGTCTTTCTCCTGATTACTACAGCACTGGTTATCTACCTGGTCAGAAACGGGATTGAAGTGATAGCTCGTTATAGCATGATTATTGTGCTTTTTGCATATGTGCTTTTTGGACTGGTATTCATTTTATCCTCCAATAACCTTGACCTGGCCAATTTACTGCCCATAACCAGCATCAGTGGCCAGGATTTTCTTAAGGCCAGTTATGAAGTTACGATATTCCCTTTTGGTGAAGTTATTGTGTTTACCATGATAATAAAATACGTGGATCATCATCAAAAAGCAAATCGTTCTATTATTAAAGCTCTCATACTGACCTGTATCTTTGGCACCCTATTTAATATGTATGTTATCATGGGACTGGGTAATTATCTGGAAATACCCCTTTATCCGGGATATGCAGTAACCCGCCAGATCGATATCGTCGGGATCATTACCCGTATAGATGTAACCGCAGCAAGCGCTGATTTAGCATTGGGAGTACTGAAAACCTCAGTCATGCTGTACGCAGTAGTTCTGGGAATTTCCCAGATTCTTAAACTGGGCACTTATAAGCCCCTGGTGCTGCCGGTTGGAATCCTGATGTTCCTATTAAGCCTGATCCAGTTTAACAGTTCTATTGATAATTTCCTGTTTCACGAAAGGACCTATCTTTATTATGCAGCGTTCTTCCAGGCATTTCTGCCTGCGATAACCCTTTTTATCCATGGTCTTAAAAATTTTCTCGAAGGGAAACAAGGTAAAGCAGCAGCCTAAAATATCTTTCCAGCAGGTATAAATCACCCTATCCAGGATAGGCTAACTGATAAATAAGTATATTTCAGGAGGAATTGGTATGCTGATGGTATTTCTGGCAATAACATTGTTTATTATCATTGGCCTGATAGAAGTACCAGGTCTAATCAAGAAAAAGCAACAGCGCGAATTGATTGCGTTTTCTGTTTTATTGGTTCCCGGTATGGTTATTGCTATAATGCTCAGTTTAAATATGAAGGTTCCCAATCCGGTCACCGGTATTGAGTTTATAGTGCAGCACATCGTGCAGTATGTTTCAATGGTGGGTGGGCGTTTCCTTTGATACTAACAAATACAATACTGATCCTCACCTACGGCATCATAGTACCACCCGCTTCTTGCATTCCTTACTATCCGCAGCAATTGTAATGTCAATTCTACTTGAGCCAGTTAGAAACTGTCGCTGGCGGGTCAGTCGTCAAAATGTTAGGACCCCTGCTTTACCTTTTTCTGCAAACATAGAGGAAATCCCTACCCTGGAAAGAATAGTATATGGGAGGTGATAATTGTGAAA
>CAZXIR010000044.1:0-16692 GCA_964640845.1 uncultured Syntrophomonas sp. | reverse complement strand
TTGCCAATGGGCATGTCTATGTACCAGTTTTCCCATAAGGGCTGATATTTGTAGATGTCGTCCTGGTTATCCGCCATAGTCTCTGCCTCCCGACCTTCAATTTTTGATATATGCTCTACATGATTTGCTGTGTTTTATTAAATTTGGCAGACATGTTTTCAGCCTGCACTTTATTCTGAAAATATCCGGTGAACTATAGAGCCTCGCCACTCTGAGTACAACTACGGTCACGTTATCTATCCCGCCATTTATTAAGGCCTCTTCAATCAAGATTCGGCTGATTTCAGAAGCCGCGGACTTTTTATCTAAAAGTTGTTTTATTCGGTTATGGTCTACCATATCTGTTAATCCGTCAGAACAAAGCAAAAACATATCGCCTTTTTGCAATTTCATTATGTTAGAATAATCTGCTTCCATAATGCCTTCTTCCGGAGCAGTTCCAAAATGCCTGGTAAGAATATTACGGCCCTTATGAAATTCGATCTGGTCTCTCCGGATCAAGCCCAGGGACGCAAGTCTCTCCGCTTCGGTATGATCTTTGGTAATTTGTGAAAGGCTGCCTTTTCTCGTCATATAAACCCGACTGTCCCCCAGGTTTAAAGCGACCGCCCTGCTGCCACATACGGCCAGCCCTGCAAATGTCGTGCCCGTCCTGCCATCAGTTGAATCTGCCCACAGGCTGTAAATTTTTTCATTGGCCTGTTTTATGTATATCTTTAATTCATCTATCAGCTGGTTTATATTTTTGATTCCCCTTAATTTTTTACAGAAGTCGTCCAATAGCATGATCGCTTCATAGGAAGCCTTCTCTCCGGCATTTTCTCCTCCCATGCCGTCACAAACTGAATAAATCAGCAGTTTCCCGGTTTGAATTTCACTAATGTTGAACTGCGGGTGCTCAACATTGTTAAAATAAACTCCATTAGCATATGCCATATCTTCGTTCATTTCTCTTACTTTGCCAGGGTGGCTTGCCAATGCGGCTTCCATAACTATTTTCACAGACATAAACCCTCCCAAATACCCTTGTGGGAGAGATACCTCTCCCACACAATAATGATATTTACCTTCCGGCCAACTGCTGATCGGTCTGTTCAATTGTATTGGCTATCCTGTCAAGCTCGGTACCAATGCCATTCAACAGTTCAACATACTTCTGCATCTGCGCCTTCCATTGGGTAAAATCTGTGTAGAAGCGCTGTGCGGCCATTCCTTCCCACTCAGCCTGCATTCCATCTACAGCACTGGCTAACTGCTGCGCCATGCTTCCGCTTTCACTGCTCTTACTCCTGAACTGGCTAGCTACACTCCTGACCTGTTCCGGACTGATCTTAATTCTTCCCATGGTAATTCCTCCTCTTTTTTAAATGGCCAACTTATTGCAGGTAGACATATCCTTCAATACTTCTTTGGTTAATGAAATCCGATACGTTCAAATATTTGATTATTCCATCTTTTGCACCGACTACACCGTCATCTACTATGTCCCAATTTGCTTCAGAAAAATAAACCTTGTCACCTATTACTTCTTCAATAAACATAACATGTCCATGAGATCCAATATTAGATACAGCTATAGAATTTGCACGGATAGCATTAACATCATGTGATATTTGAAAGTTTTTCACATAGTCAGGGTTCAGCCAATTTTTTGCGTCTCCATAACCGCGTGGAGGAACGTCAATTGTAATTCCTAATTTTTCCTGAGCCCTACCATAGCAATACCATGTACATTCTCCTGCTTCAAACCTGCTCTGGCCGGCATAATTAACCGAATTAAAATCTGCCAACCTTTCTTTTTCTTTGGCTGCTGCTGCCCAGTCAATGCTATTATTCGTTTGCGTTTCATCAGTTGCAGTTACTGATTCAGCAGAATTATTTGCAGCCACGTTCCCGGCGATATTTTGCGAAGATAAACTGTCTGCAGTGTTTCCAATACCCATGATTTTCTTGAGCCATCCCAACTCCGTGGCAATACACTGACTTCCTCCGGCAAACAGCGCTGCAAGTAAACTCGCCGCGACAAATCCCGGAGCCTTTGCATAAGTAAAAGGCATTTTGCAGGTCATATCTTCGATAGATGTTTTTCCGTTGGCATCCGCTTCCTGGAACAAGTTGGCGGCAGTTTTCAGGTACTGCGCCAGGCTCTCCACTCCGCTGGCCAGATTGCTGCCGTCCGCTGCAGCTCGAACAATCATATTCTCTACGCTGCCACGGCTGCGCACTTCCCAATCCAGCGAACTCACCAGACGGGCTATCTCATTATTAATGCGGTTTATTTCATCAGCGGCGTTGTAGAATTTCTGGCAATCGTATGTGAGAGATTCAGGAGTAAGCTTTATAGCAGTCATAGCATCACTTCCTAAAACTTATTTTGCTTTGCTAACCGATACAGTGTTTTTTCACTGATCGATTTATACTAGATTTTTTATAAGCGAGAGAAATATTTATATTTTTATTTCCTGGTACTTGATGGGATAATTACAAAATCAATTTCTATTATGCCAATATTGCAAACATCACCAGTAAAAATGTAATCGCTTTTAATGTAATAACATTATATTAAATGTTATTAATTATTACAACTATTATTTTTGTTATTTTTAATTACATTATCTGTCTGTTGTCTCACTTCATTTTCTTTATATAACTATGAAGCTTATCCATGCAATCGGCTAAATCGCTCTGCCGGACGCTTACCTCCGGGTAACCTTTATTATCATGATACGTCACCATCCACAGGCAATTGTCCCCTTCAATCAATACAAAGCTTATCATGCCGGATGAATCAGCCTTCATGCTGCCGATATTGATTAAAGACTTAGCTTGGGGATCTTTCAAAGCCTTAATAAAACACTCCGCCTCAAGCTTATCATCCTGCAGGATATCCTTAAGTTTGACCAAACCTTCTTCAGCAGGAGCTGCCGATATTTGTTTGAAGGCTCTTTCCGGAATATTAAACCCGCCGTTGCCAGCTTTAATATTATTGCTGATGCCCAGGGCATTACAAATTTCCATACTCTCTTCCCGCTCATAAATGCCGTAACAAAATTCTAAATTATTATCTTCCTTGCCTGGGCTGATTTTCACAGCTTTTTTATCCACGATGCTTAGATTCAGGACAAAAGGAGATCTCTCTTGTTTTTGTTTGGCAAAATTAACTGACACCCAGATATCAGGAGAACAGCAAAGCCTGACGAAATAAGCGATTTCCGCACTGACCTCATAGCCTCCATCGTCTCCCTTACTTATCAAACCTCTCCGAAGCATTTCTGCGCTGGAACGCTTCCATTCATCTTCAACCTGCTCAGCCAGCCATCCCAAAAACGGATCTTCAACCCCCAATATAACTGTTTCATCCAGCAGGGCAGCCAGAAAAACGAGTTCTTTTTTATCCAGTGTTACAGTTACACCTTCCATTGATTCACCTCCCAACCCTTATACTATATTTGTTCTGAAGGAAGCTTGATCCGCCTGGCTCCGGTATGATCTATAAAATAGCCCTCATCAGTTCTAAGCGGCTTTGATTTTATATTATAGGGAAGCCTTATATTGAAAACCTGTTGTTCATTGGGTTCTGACAATAAAACTCCCACGCCGTTATCCTTCATGGCTTTCCCGGGCCCGTCCCAACAGGCAGCTAAATCTGCAATGGTTCCAGCCATGATAACATGCACCCTTCTGCCGCTGGCATTTCTTATAATGCCTTCCATGATTTCTTTTTCCTTCTCACCTGCTTTGCCTGCAAAGTCCTTATAATCACATATAATGATAAATACTTCTTGAGGTTCTTCTGAATTATTCTCTACGACCTTTTCCTGTAGAACTTCATGCGAAGCAAATCCCTTAAATATTTCCTCTATATCATCCCTTCCTACTGCGTACCCCGACAGTTCTTTCCCTCCGCTCAATGCTTTAAACTCCCGGGATGGGAAATCAATTATATAAATACACCATTTACCGGGATTTGAAGAGTAAGCCAGCATTTGCACCAGGGCCCGCATGTATACCAATATTGAATTCCTGGACTGTCCGACAATTAAAAGCCCTTCATCATGTTTTAAATTAAAATATACAGGCTGCACCAATTCAATATCCAGCCCCAAAGGCAGCTGTTTATATTCTTCCTCGATTTTATCATTATTTGTATAATTTAACAGTTGCTTTGTGGTAAGAAGCGCGGGCACTACTGGCACCTGCGCCGCAGGTTTCCCATGCCACGCTTCCGTCATTTTATCGCACAAAGCTTTTATCTGACGGGACTGCTCCACCTCAGTCGTGCCAGGTACAGATAAAGCTGTCTGGAATTCTAAAGGACTATCTGCTTTGATCAAACCTCTGCCCGGTAAGTTTAACGGTTCTATAGCGCCCCTTCCTATCAGACTGATATATTCGCTTCGATCGATCAGTTGGAGTGCCAGTATTCTTTTTATATTAGACATTATCTTGTATTTTACTGAAGAGGATGTGTGGGCCGTAATGACCATAAAGATTCCCAGGCTTCCTCCTTCTCTTGAGATCTGCACCAGCAGTTCTTCAATTTCGGGATATCCTTCCAATAAAGCGGCAATATTGTCAATAACGATAAACATGGCCGGTATATTTTGCCCATGCTCGCGGTAAGCCTGCACACTGGCAGTGCCCAGCTCCGCAAAAAGTCTTTTTCGATTTTCAAGCTCCTTTGACACCATCCTGGAGAAGTTTTTAAGTTTCTCCTCTTCCTCAGGCTTTATGACTGCGCCTGTATGCGGCATCCCTTCAAAAACATTCAGCGTCCGGCCCCCAAAGTCGAGCAGATAAAACCACACATCTTCAGGAGAATTACTCAGCGCTAGTGAAACTACCAAGGTTTTCAGGAGAGTAGTCTTTCCGGAAGAAGGCGAGCCTATCACTACTACATGCCCTTCACGCACAAAATCAATTATCAATGGATACTGCGACTGGGCAGATGGATTGTCCACCAGTCCTGCACAAGCGCACGCCCAATTGCTTGCTTCTCTTCTGGTATTCCAATCCTGGGTCAAGGAGTTCTCCAACATTATATTCTGAAGAAATATTTTATCAGGAAGAGGCGGCAGCCACGGTCCTCTAATACCTTTTATCCCGGCTCTGCCCGCCTGACTGCAGATCAAATCAACCGCACAGCTAAGCTCAGTACGATATTCCTTTTTATCATTCTTAAAAATACTCCTATCAATGGGCTGACGCGTGCCATCCAATTCGACTTCTTTAATACTGTCCAAATCATTATCATTGCCGTCATGGTATTCAGCACCGCTCCAGGCTGATTGAAACAACTCAAATACCTCGTCATTGCCGACCTGGAGGTACCCTCTTCCGGGTACGGTAATTGCTGCCGCGTCAGGTCTTTTCAACATCTCCTTGCTGTCTTCGGTGTTTTGCACTTTAAAACAGACCTTGAAACGAGCATTGCTCCAGATCTGCGCGTCAACTACCCCCGAAGGTTTTTGGGTCGCCAGTATCAAATGTATCCCGTAGCTTCTGCCGACCCGCGCCGTACTCACGAGCTCACTTATAAACTCCGGCTTCTCGTCTTTCAGCTCTGCAAACTCATCGATAATTATCACCAGATGAGGCATTGTTTCCGTGGTTTGTTTGCTCCTGAACAATTTCAGATATTTGTCAATATGGTTGACCCCAACTTTATCAAAAAACGCTTGTCTTCTGGCAACTTCTCCCTTTATGGATGCAAGCGCCCGGTCGGTTTGATTTCCGCCCAGATTTGTAATGATTCCGCACACATGAGGCAGCTGCCTGAACAGATTCGCCATTCCTCCGCCCTTATAGTCGATCAGTATGAAGGCAAGCTCATGCGGATGGTAATTTAATGCCAATGATAAAATCAGTGTCTGTATAAACTCGCTTTTGCCTGAGCCGGTCGTACCTGCAACCAAGCCATGAGGGCCGTGAGCCTTTTCATGCAAATCAACCTGTAAATGAATGCCGCCGGGCATTAAACCAACATCTGCAGCCAAAGATAAATAGGGTTCGTTGGCTCTCCATCGGCTTATTATATCCAGTTTATTTATATCCTTTAACTCAAGCATTTGAAAAAGCGTAACTGCTTTGGGAAGAGTCTGGGCAGCTGTCAGGTTGGAAATCCGTACCGGTGCAAGTATACGGCAAAATTTTTCCGCCTCGTCAATGTCTACACTTTCGGTTTCAAAATGTAAGGCATGCCGATTGCCATCCTTAAATAAAACCTCGCCCCTGGTACCGGACACATTTATTATGCAATTGCAGTCTTTGGGCAGATTTTCATATTTATCGAACAGGAAAAAGGTAATAATACCTAGCTCCCGTCTATTCTGCACCAAGAATCTAAGTAATGGTTCATTCCGAACAAGTTCACCGTCTGCGACAAACAATACATAGACCGGAGTAGCATCATATTTTAATCCTGACCCTATATTTTTCATCAGAATATCTCTTGCTTTTACAATATCAAGCAGAGAAGAAAATGTTTTTTGTACGCCTCTTCTGTCTTTTGCAAAATACCTCTGTTCAAAACCATCATCCCAAATATGGGGTAACCAGCGCATAAAACTCCACTTTTCATATTCTTCCGCCGGACATACAACGCCCATTTTCACTTCATCATATGAATGGGTTGCAGCAATAAAAGCGGCTGTATTGCGCGCAAAATTAAGAATCGACGCTCTATCCCCTACCCCTCCTACTGATATGTTATCCTGCAGCGGAAGAAAGACCGGGACCTTGGATAGTTCTCTAAATTCGGTTATTAACCCCTTGGCATTTTTTACAAGTTCGTCTTCCTCGCCAAACGTCTGTTGCGTGTCGGATAATTTAACATTTACGTTAAAAGGGACATTTCCACTTCCAAGCCTGATACTTAAAAAATCCGCATGCACAGGCAGTCTTTCCCATAAACTGTGCTCTTTTTTCTCAGCAATATTCATGCACTCTTTAAAATCCGGATAAGCTCTGATAAGAGCGTTCCTTTGCAAGTCATGAAGCTTTATCAATTCTGCATTTTTTTGTTCAATATACTTGCTGTAGCTATCCTTGCGCTTTTCTTCATCCTTTTTGAATTTTCCCTTTTGAGAGGTATAGGTTGCTATAGCGGTAATCAATGATATTGGCCCCATGATCAGATATAAAAGCATGTAACTGGACGAAGATCCGGATGATGTACTGCCCATGCTGGCCAAAATCAATATCAGGGGAACCATCATCATGCCTATAGCCGGCAGCAAAACTACCAGCCAGTTCACTGACGGTTCAGTTCCAGCCAGTGGCGGCGCTGCTATTATCATCTCACCTTCAGGCATTTCGGGTATCATGCGGGGAGGCCTTTGAAAATATGGATAGGCCGGCTTGATCTTCCGGATGGGCCTCAAGCCTTTGACCCTGACAGAATCATTTGCTGATGCAATAAACATACTGTCGTTAAAATATCTCAGTTTGTTTCCGCATATGGTTATAATATCTCCGTCGTTCAGTTGTTTTTCTTTGGTTCTTTTCCCGTTAATATAAACCCCGTTGGTACTTCCGCAATCTCTGATATAATATCTTCCGCTTTTTTGAGTTACAACCGCGTGGTTTTCAGACACCAGCATGTCATTAATAATTATATTATTATCATTGCCCCTGCCTATGGTAACAGTATTTGCTGCTTTTAAATCAAACGCAGTCAAAGGCTCAGGGAAATCGCTTTTCTCCTTAATCATCAGGGCTGTTTTGCTGTTTCTCTTTTCCAGAATAAAAACATCTCCGGCTGCAATCTTTTTTTTGTTTACCTTTAACCCATTTTGAAAGACAGCATGTCCGCAAGAATTGAGCCAGATACCATCCTCGTTTTTTTCCAGACTCGCATGGCCTTCTGACAAACCGGCACCCTCTAAACGAATCGTATCCTTGCTGCCGCTTCCTATCATAATCACAGGTATGGAAAGAGCAGATACGTCGATTTCTTTGAAATTGTCATTGAAATAAATATGTAAGAGCAAGTTGTTTCTCATCTCTTTAACCTTGTCATTACTATTTGATCTCCCTCAAAGTCAGTATTGCTCCATCCCATACCCCGGCATCCTCGAGCGTTTCATTCGGGTCCAAAAATCGTCCGGGGGGATTTGCAAAAACACTATAGTTTTCCCCGTTCCCTATGTGATAGGCTGCACAAAGTGCAGTCAGCATCCTAGCAACGCTGGCCTCTGTTGATATTTCCAAATCAAGTAGCTTATTCCTATTATCCATTTTAATTGATACAATTACCTTTTTCATAGTATCATCCCTTTTTTCTCCAAATAATTAACCTAACAATTGCCCTGCATCCCGTCTCCTCTTTATTCATAGTGATCAACATTATATGTTTCCGGGTGGCCATCATAGCCGCCATTTAACAATGTCTTCTGTTAGTATGTCTTTTCTCACGCCCTGCGCTGAGTTTCCCGTCTCCTTAAATAATCATTCAAAAAGGTCTGAAAGTTTTTCCAATCTATGCAGCTCTTTTGAAAATTCTCTGACAATTTTATTTATATCGTAATCATCCGTATCAAAACTGACCTGAATATATTCATGGTTACATTCCTCCGCCTTCATATTTAATTCCAGCAAGGTATCAATCAGTCTTAAAAACAGATTTCTATTATCCTTTATGAACTGATCTTGATTCTTTTTATATAATTCGGTAATGATCCTTTGCGATACTGCACTCTTTATTGATTGTGTATAGTTATTGCTTTTATTTAATTTCCCTGAAAAAGTTGTTTTTGCAAACGGACTTTCTTCTTCATCCTCTTCCTTCTGACCTACAAGCTCATCCACAGAAACACGGAAATGATTGGCAATCTTAATCAGGACATCCTTGCTTGGTGATATCCTTCCGCCCTCATATTGCGTAACAGTTGCTCTCTTTAACCCCAAAGCATCTGCAAGCTCTGCCTGTGTCATGTTGGCATTTTTTCTTAATTCTCTTAACTTCAATGAAAACTGCAATTTTTCACCTCGTATTTATTTATTGTTTAAACCAATTATACAATACCATTTTTGTAATCACAATAATAGCATAATGTTACTGTTGATAACATTATGCTATTTCATTTTTTTGGTTCCGTTTATTTTCTCCTGATATATTTTGTTGCATCCACCAATTAATTAAATCTGGGGTAGACGTGGAAACGGTTGCAGATTAGCTAGTTTTTGATTGCCATTGTTTGGGGATGATTTTGCAGGCTTTGTCGGCAAACCTGTCGGCAAGCCTATTTTTTTATCTGCCGGCACAAAACAAGCGGGGATTGAAAACCCCGCTATTACTTACTTTCTATGGTGGGCCGTACAAGATTTGAACTTGTGACTTCTTCCGTGTCAGGGAAGCACTCTCCCGCTGAGTTAACGGCCCTTTAGTGTCATTTATTATATAACTAAGACAGCCTAAAATCAAGACTTGTATTATTAATTAGTTTCTTTTCAGAGACTTGAGTATACAATTTTGGCTAAACGGGGCGGTCAAGGACCGCCCCTACAAGTATTTGGCGCAGCCAAGGCTACGCATAATGTTACATCATAAAACCCTTGGTGCGGTAATAGAATGTTATTGGACCTCAATAATTTTATGAAGGAGTTAAATATGTTTATAGTATTAGGAAGAAAAACAGTAGGTATAGTATTTGCCGGTATCTTCTTTTTTGGTCTTACCGTTGGTGCATATAATTATAATTTCGCTATCCACCCCAATATGCACAACTGGGAAAAAGAGCAGTTGATAATCAGGCAGGTTAACACAGATCAAAAAGCAATAGCCTTAACCTTTGATGATGGCCCGAATGCTGTTAACACTTTAGAGTTGTTGGAGGTGCTGGAAAAGCATAAAGCTAAAGCTACTTTTTTCGTACTTGGAAACAAGGCTGAGAAACAACCCGATATGCTTAAGAAGATGACTCAGGCTGGTCATGAAATAGGAAATCACAGCTACAGTCACGCCGATTTCAATGGCAAAAGTGATGAGTTTATCCTGGAAGAAATAAAGAAGACGAACGATATTATAAACCAGATAACTGGTCATACCCCTAAGTTCTTTCGCCCCCCGGGAGGTTATTTGTCTTATGCTATGGTAGACCTTACTAAACAAGAAGGGCTTACTATCGGATATTGGACCTGGCAGCAGGACAGTAAGGATTGGCGGGATGGTACAACTTCTGTCCAGATAGCTAAGCATATCAAAAAGAACATTAAGCCTGGACAGATTATTGTACTACATGATGGTGTTTCCAACGGTATGCAAACCGTTAAGGCCATGGATCTTTTAATCCCCGATTTGAACCAGCTGGGATACCGGTTGGTAACTTTAAGCGAATTGTTGGAACTGGAAAATGAGGAATAATGCAGGTTATATGAAAATAAAAATATATAAACTAAATGGGGAGATGAAATATATGCCCAAACTTTTTGGTTTTTATCAGATACAGCGGCAGGCTAGAATAGCCATAATCTGCCTTCTGGCTCTGGCAGTTCTGGGCAGCAGTGTTGCGTATGTGCAGGCTTATTATACGCTTAAGCCAATCTATGAGGTAAAAACCGACAAAAAAATAGTGGCCCTTACTTTTGATATAAGTTGGGGCAATAAAACGCCGATGCCGGTGCTGGAAATATTAAAAGAAAACGACCTGCAGTGTACTTTTTTCCTGTCTGGCCCCTGGGTTAAAGAATACCCAGACATTGTGGGCAGAATTAAAGCAGATGGCCATGAGATTGGCAGTCACGGCTACCGTCATATTAACTTGAGCAATCTTAGTAAAACGGAAATTAAAGATGAAATCAGCCAGGCGCATGAGCTTATCAAAGCAGGAACAGGAGTGGAAGCTAAATTGATCCGAACCCCCAATGGTGACTATAATAATCATGTAATTGAGGCCATACACGAAAGTGGCTATGAGGCTATACAATGGGGCACTGATTCGCTGGATTGGATGAATCCAGGAGTTGACACTATTATTCAAAGGGTTTGCCAGAAGGTGCATCCCGGGGACATTATCCTTATGCATGCCAGCGATACCTGTAAACAAACTGCAGATGCTCTGCCGGTTATAATAAAGAATTTGAAAGATCAGGGCTATAAATTTGTAACTGTATCTGAACTTTTGCAGGAAGGGAAGAAAACCAATAAGTAAGAATCTTTCATAATTCAAATACAGTGACATTGTTGATAAGTACTATATTTAGTGCCATCATTTAGCACTGTGACTTAATATGTAAAACAGTTTGAAATTTATCATATGGGTTTAGGATGGTAATGACATAAGCTAATGGGCAGAAAACAAAACCAGCCGCTAAGGCTAATTTCTTAACGGCTGGTTTAGTGTTGGGCAGAGTTTTCTTCTTCATCAATATGCTCTAACCCAATTGATCTCAAGATTTCGTCAATTAATTTTTTATCCACTTTCTCACCTCCTTAGCTCCTGAACTACTATACAACCTTAATGATATACCTTACAAGTTAAATTACCGGTTGTTTTATGTAAATTGACTGTAAAAAATATATATGCGTTATTATCAGGATATATTCTCATTAATATTTTCTTGTTCAGCCTCTTCTCCGATATTTAGTATTCTTAAAGGCTTCTCAATTGGAAGTGGGCTCTTTAGTTCTGAAGATGAAGCAACCCCCATATCCTTGAATTTTCTAGCCGTCACCAGCACTCTTCCCTCCAGAGAACCTGCTACCCGATTGTACGACTGTACTGTTTTTTCCAAACCCTTGCGCATATCCATAAAGTGCTCGGCCAGTACCCGAATACGTTCATAAAGCTCTTTTCCCAATTCACTTATTATCCGGGCATTTTCACCTACCTGTTCTTGTCTCCATCCATAAGCTACTGAACGCAAGAGAGCAATTAAGGTAGTAGGGGTAGCGATTATAACTCGTTGCTCTACCCCGTATTCTATCAACTGAGGCAGGTGTTCCAAGGCAGCGCTGAAAAAGGATTCCCCCGGAAGAAATAACACTGCAAATTCAGGTGTAGGCTCAAATTGCTCCCAATAGCTTTTGCTTCCCAAATTGTTGATATGATTTTTTACCTGGCGAGCATGATTTTTCAAATGATAAATCTTTTGCTGTTCATCAACCGCTTCCACCGCTTCCAGGTAGGCCTGCAATGGTGCTTTAGAATCTATTACTACATTCCTGCCCCCGGGCAACCTGATGATCATATCCGGCCGCATCACTCCACGCCCATCTGTATCAGTGCTCTGTTGTTCCACAAAATCACAATATTCCAGCATCCCGGCCACTTCCACTACCCGTTTTAGCTGGATCTCTCCCCATCTGCCTCTTACAGCAGGTGCTCTTAGGGCTTTTACCAGGCTGGCCGTCTCACCTTGCAGTTGCACCTGGGCCGAGGCCATGGATTTAATCTGTTCACTGAGGCTGGCATAAGCCCCAACCCGTTCTTTTTCAATAATATGTATCTGTTCCCTAACCTGCTGCAGAGATTCCTGAAGTGGAGAAACTAGATGATTTATCGCCTTCTGACGCATGTCCAGTTCTCCTCTGGCTCCTTGCTGATACTTCTCCAGGGTAGTTTGAGCCAACTCCAAAAAGGCTTGATTATTGCTTTTTAAAGCTTGTGAAGACAAGGCCTGAAACGACTGGAGCAAATTCTCCTGGGCGTCTTTGAGCAAAGCTAGGTTATCTGTGGTTTTGATTTTTTCTTCTTCCAAACGGTTTTTTAATTCCGCATTCAAGGTGTTAAGCCTGGCATTTTCCACCTGCAGGCTATTTAGTATTTTTTGCTGTTCCTCGACTTGCCGGTCCAGGATCTCTAAACGCCGGTTCTTCTCCTCTGCTGCTGCTCGGACCTGCTGTTGTTCAGATAGCTGCACTCGTAAGATTTCTAGTTCAGCACTGGTTCTCTCCAGGTTATTCCTGGATTCCAGCAGGTTTAGTTCTTTATCCTCCATCCTCTGCATCCAGATTTGTTCCTGGGCCTTTATTTCGTTTTCATGCATATGCTCTTTGCCATTATTACTGCTGCGAATCCAAGGTATGGACAGGCAGAAACCTAGAACTAATGAGGTCAAAAAGATTACTGCACTTAGCAGATAATTATCCAGTTAAATCACTCCCTAACCCTAGTCTTTATACTAGACTCTCAATAGCCAACTCGCCCTAGTCTTTTATACAACTTTCTTTAACCTTACCGGATTTATTGCTGCTCTCCATCATCTTACAACCATACCTCTATTTGACAGGATATACGGGGTAATGTTGCAAACAATAATTATATAACTTCCATCTGTCAAACCAGGTTAACGCCAGATCTATCCAAATTTGAATGAAGGGGTGTCATATGTTAAGCAAGGATGGGGTACGGGCTAGATATCTCCTGGCTTTCTGTTTGTTTTTTCTATCTGGCTCACAGATTCTTACCGGCACTGCCGGAGCAATGAGCGGGATACTAGGTACTGTAGAATTGGGTACCGCTTTGCTGCGTTATTCACCTTTGTGTGAATTATATGATTTGCTTACCAGCAACAATCATCTATAATTATGAAGGCATAATAAATTATAACTGTTTTAATAATGCCATTATAGCTCCACGAATTGCCCATCTTCTATGTGATAACCATTGAATTTGTCGGCAGGTATTTTAATACCCTCCCAGGTTTGCTCCAGCTTAAACTGCAATTCCTTAATTTCCTTTTCTCCAATTTCCTCTATCCGGTATTTATAGGTTATGGGTCCATTCACGTTTTCTGCGGAAACATAAAATACCTCTCCATTATATCCATTATAATTCAGAGGAAAGTAAATCGAGGTAGTATCCTGATTCAATTCAGAATCTAATATGGATTCCATAACGCTTACTTTGGTCAGGTATTGTTGTTGCTTGTCAATGCTATTATCATCTTCCAAAGTTCTGAAAAGGAAAAGAGCTACAAATACTATGAACGCTATGTATAAAATCCGGCGATAATTCATAAATACCTCCTGCTAACAACGAAAAAACCTTTGTTTTTATTAAATCAATTCTTTTCACCTGATCAAATACTGCAGGTGCTTCTTATAGTCATCATTTTAGCACAAACATGGCATACTGGCTCAATCCCAGCCTGATGGAAAACCCACCAAGATTTACAATATCGTCAATGCTCTGGAAACATCCTACAAACTAAAAAGCCCGGGTAAACCCGGGCCCTGGTGATGTATAAATTATATATTGGTTTTACTCAAGTTTTTCCATTACATCGAGAATCATGTCAAAGAAATAGTTTATATCATCTTTATCATTCATCCCCGCTTTAAAGCCTACCTCCGGGAATCTACCCGGACTGTTGATTTTAACATTTACCATATACGTAGCCTGATCCATTTCATCTTCAATATTTTCAATATCCAAATCTATATCGTCAAGGTCATAAGAAAGCGAATTATCATTTTCATTAAATACCTTTTCAAAAGCCTCCGAATCAAATTCCTGACCATTATCAATAATTTGGGCTACAATCCACATTACGTC
Organism: uncultured Syntrophomonas sp.; assembly: GCA_964640845.1. Lineage (GTDB taxonomy): Bacteria > Bacillota > Syntrophomonadia > Syntrophomonadales > Syntrophomonadaceae > JAAYJK01. The sequence goes on along the minus strand of CAZXIR010000044.1, from coordinate 2,194 downwards.
GGTGGCACTCATGTCAAGTTCTTCGGTTAAATGCATAATCTCGTTGGCAACCGGTGTGATTTTCAGCAGATCTGATAGATTTACTGGTTCGCCTTTGCCCCATCTCTTTTTCATAATCTCACCTCCGCATCTCGTCTACGCTTCAAATCAAAATAATATACTAAAAGCGATGACATAAACACTGCATAGTAATTTTCCTTAATTTGATTATATGTGAATTGCTATATAAAAAATAGTGATTTTTACTGGGAATCCCTTGAATCGTTCGACATTTTTAGACATTATTCCATTGTCCATATGTATGCCTACAGTAGATAACTATATCACGAAAATAAATGCTTTGCAATACTTCAAAGAAAAATCCCATTTCCCAGGTATTAGCTTTATTTATATAAAGTTATAGGCTATTATGTGGTAAATAATACTATCAGGAGTTATTTATGAAACTAATTTTAAAGGTGTTGGCAACTATTCTGACCCTGCTGCTTTTAATAACTTCCTATTTTGGCATAGTAGAAGGATTTTTTTCGAACACCTCCTTCTGGTGTCTGTATTTAATCATAGCCGCGGGTGTGATGTTAATTATCACCTACTTAAAAAAGCTAAACCGCCCATAGCATTATGTGATTCTGGCTAATTTTACCCCGTTATGTCTGAGTGGATGTTATTTTTTTCCCTCCGCTCTTTTCTGATTCTCTCCACATCAGGCTTTATCTGTTTACGCAGATTGGCCCTGCAATTTTTCAGAAATTCCTCCAATTCCGAAGTGGTCACCGTAGTATCATGACGCCCTAGCCTTATGTTAAGACATTCATTTCCTTGCAGATAAAATATCAACTCGGCCTTTACCGTATGCTGGCAATATTCCAGATAAGCATCTCCGCCGGCCTTATTACGGTCAATGTGTCTGAAATTCTCAATTCTTAACAGGCGCATAACGTCATCCCCTCTTTATAATGTTATTTCTATAAAGTAATCCCAATTACCTTTCCTTAAAGAAATTTAGCAGATTTATTTTTTGATCCAGGTGACTTATACTGATACAAGTATTATGTTATTACAGTTATGAGGTTTGTTAAATTGAATAAACTATCGGATCCTCTCATCGGCGCAATCTATATATTCATCTCAGCATTTGCTTACGCAACTCAGACCGTACTTGGTAAATTTGCGTTTTCTGCTGGCCTTACTCCGGATTCCCTTTTGCTCTTACGTTATTTTTTTACTGCCGCATTTCTTACTCCCTACTTGCTTTTTTCGAAAAGAACGGTGATTGATAAATCTCCTCCAGTCTTGCTGCAGGCCTTCCTGTTTGCGATGGAAGGACTTCTATTTTTTTATGCCTTACAACATCTATCTGCCAGTATAACGGTGGTAGTATTTTTTAGCCACCCCGTTTTAGTAGCTATTACTAGTTCGTTAATATTTAAGGAAAAACTTCACTTCCATTTCATAATGGGATTAGTATTGGCAATTAGTGGGGTTACTCTGGTGTCGGGAATGCTGGGGGGAGTAGTTAAAATATCCGCTATGGGGTTGGTACTAATTATGTCGGCGTCAGTTGTATACACCATATATAGTTTAATTAGCCAGAGAAACGTTCGCACCGTTTCTCCCTTAACAATAACTAACACCCTGGCAGTAGGCAGTATGATTATATTACTGATCTTATTCCACGATTTAAGTTTTTTGGGTAGTGTTTCTATGGATCAGTTGATAATTGTTTTGGCCATGAGCATTCTAAATACCCTTGTTGCTGTGGTTTTTTTCTTGAAGGGGGTAGAAAAGATTGGAGCTTCACGAGCCACTTTGCTGGGAACCCTGGAACCGGTTCTCGCTATGCTCCTGGCCTTTTCCCTGTTGGGAGATAACCTTTCCAGAGTGCAGTTGATAGGTGCATTCCTGGTCTTTATCAGCATCTTCCTGGCAGTCTATCCTTCCAGCAGTAAACATCCTTCCCCTATCAAAGATATCACCCAGATTTAACTAAGCCCATTTACTTCCTGAAAAAAGGAGTCTCTTTCTTATCTGAGAGTTTTGCATAATTCAAAAAACCAGCTTGTCATCCTGAGACAACGCCGAAGAATCTTTTAGATCCTTCGGCGTTGCCTCAGGATGACATTACTGAAATACTTAGGTAAGTCCTCATCTAATACAGCTTAATCTCCATTAGCAATATACCTTGCTCTCTAAC
>CAZXIR010000043.1:0-16972 GCA_964640845.1 uncultured Syntrophomonas sp. | reverse complement strand
TATTGAGCCGCTGTGCCAATTCTTTATCGAGAAATTAAACAACAAATACAATCTTCAGAAGAGAATTTCCAGAAGGGTGTTGGAAAAATTTATGGGGTATACCTGGGAAAGTAATATCAGGGAATTAAAAAATACCATTGAGCGTTTGGTTATTCTTTCTGAAGACGATTGGATAGATGTTGAAGATGTTGATACTATCCTCGGCGACTCAATGAATGATTTACCACTAAACGTAAGCCGGGATAAAAGCAAAGTCGAATCAACCTGGGAAAAATATGAATCCTATGAGCATTTAAAAATTCTTGAAGTTTTGAAACAGGTAGGTGGAAACAAGACTAAAGCTGCACAAATTCTTGGCATAAGCAGGACCAAATTATACCATAAACTTAAGAAGAATTAGAAAACAAAATAGGTTTTACTCATTACCGTCTCCATTTTAAGTATGGGGACATTTTCCTAATCCTTTACTTCAGACTATCTCGAATCATTCTTCCAGATGAAGGCGACCGTATTATCGATGTTCCGTATCTCAAATTCGAATTAGGCATCCAATAAAAAGTAATAAACCCTTGATTGGGTGTATTTTTTTGCCTGCTAAGTGCATGGGCAGTTGAGCAATGAGAGCGAATTTTCTATAAAAATCCTCAAATAACTGGTTAAATAGGGATATTTATTAGATGAACTTGTGCATCGCTTCGACATAGAAATATACCCTTTTTGTCTAATCGATTGATGTGGCACAATATTTGCATTACAAAATAATAACGGAATTAATTACTTAAAAATATTGTTGTAGTTATCGCTAACTGTTATACGGAAAAATTGTAGATGTATTATAAGGTGATTAGTTAAGCGGAAACAGCACCTATTTGCATTTATTGATTACAGGACAAGTGACTAATTCGTTACCTAGTTTATGGCTGATGGGTAAATCGATATTTCTTTAAAAACCTATAATTTCATAAGCTTGTGAATTTTTGTAGGTAATTTAACAATGCCTACAAAATAATATAATTCCAATACTATATTCCCCCTAAGTCTCAAGCAGTAAAGTATGAGAATAAATAATCAGGAATATCCCCCTCAAACTGATTTGCCACTCAATAAACTAAGATACTTAATGCTGCTTGAGACTTTTTTGCTAATTAAGGACAGTATATGATGAGAGTTGTTGTATATAACCGGATATACCTTATAGTTTATCAATAATTATGGTAATTCAGCCCATACTAGCTGCCCAAACTTTCCAACTACTGAGTTTATTTACCTAGGTGTTTATGGTAAGTTTAAAAAGAGGTGGTAATATGAAACTAAGAGAAATCATGACCATTAATCCCCTAGTATTGAAGCCCTTACAAACAGTGAGAATAGCTGCAGGCATATTCACACAAAAAAAGATCGACGGTGCTCCAGTTGTAGATGAAAACAATAGAGTTATAGGACTTTTGACCAAGAATAAGATCTTCCGGGTTATAACTCAGGGCATAGGGATGGAGACGAAACTTGAAGAAATTATGACCAGGAATATTATTGCTGCCCATCCTGATGATGAGTTTGAGGATGTTCCATATACAAAAGTGAGTATTCTTCCCATTATTGATGAAAATGGTCTTGTTGAAGGAATGATTTCCCAAACAGATATTGCCAGGGCTTTTTTCGATTCATACCACAATATTTCCAGTGAACTTGCCACTATCATTGATTCAACCCACAACCTGATTGTCTCGGTTGATGAACAGGGGAAAATCAGGGTCTTTAACAAGTCTGCCGAGAAATTATTGGGTAAGCAGGCTGATGAGGTAATGGGAAGAAATGTGGTGGATGTATTTCCTTCCAGTGGTCTGATAGACACTATCCTCACGGCTAATGAGCAGCCTTTGCAGGATGTAATGCTAAATAATCGCTTATTTCTATCCAATCGTACACCTATTAAAAAGAATGGTAAAGTAATCGGTGCAGTAGCCGTTCTCCAGGATATGTCTGAGCTAAACAAAATATCGGTAGAGTTGGATTATGTTAAAGAATTGAACAAGGAAATGGATGCTGTTATTGAATCTTTTTTCGATGGGCTCTATATAACCGATGGAAATGGAATTACCTTGAGGCTTAATAAGGCATTTGAAAAACTGACTGGGGTAAAAGCCAGTGAATGTATCGGCAGAGACGTATACGAATTGACCGGAGAAGGGGTTGTTTCAGAATCAGTGTCCGCTATGGTATTGAAGACAAAGAAAATAGAAACCCTGGTGCAGGAAACTAGAAACAACCATATTACCCTGTCAACTGGAGTTCCGGTATTTGATGATAAAGGAGACATATTCAGGGTAGTCTCTAATGTTCGTGATATTACTGAACTTAGCATACTAAAACAGCAGTTGGACCAGGCCCAGGGATTGAGCCGGCACTATGAAAGCCAGCTGCGTTCCCTTCGTTCCCAGTACTCGGGCATGGATAAACTGGTGCTTAAATCAAAAAAGATGAGAAATCTCCTGGATATGGTTATCAGGTTGGCACAGGTAGACTCAACTGTATTGATAACTGGTGAGACAGGCACCGGCAAGGAACTTATTGCCGAAGCCATTCATAAAAATAGTTCTCGTAAAGACAGGCCGTTTATCAGGATAAATTGCGGGGCAATTCCGGATAACCTTTTGGAATCGGAGTTATTCGGATATGAATCCGGTGCATTTACAGGTGCCAAAAAGCAAGGTAAAGCAGGTTATTTCGAACTGGCTAACAGCGGAACCTTATTCCTGGATGAAATTGGGGATCTCCCTTATCAGCTGCAGGTTAAACTCCTTCGGGTATTGCAAAATAAAGAAGTCTTTCGGATAGGGAGCGAAAAACCTTTTAAAGTAAATAATCGCATTATAACTGCTACCAATAGGAATCTTGAGGAAATGATCGAACAAAAGGAGTTTCGTGAGGATCTTTATTATCGGGTTAATGTAGTATCGGTTAATGTTCCTCCACTAAGGGACAGAAAGGAGGATATTACTCCACTTGCAATGTACTTCGCCCAGTTGTTTAACCGCCAGTATAATATGAATAAAAAAATCTCTCCGAAATTGCTTGATGTTTTCATGAAATACAATTGGCCTGGTAATGTCAGAGAGCTGGAGAATACCATTGAGAGACTGGTTGTCGTCAGTCTGGACGATATACCGACCTTTGATGATCTACCTGCCTGTTTAATAGAGGCACTTCAAGATAATAGATCCAAGGTGTCGGTTTCTGGAATAATACCATTACGAGATGCAGTTGAAAGTGTGGAAAAACAAATTTTGCAAAAAGCTTATTCCCAATGTCGAACTACCCGCCAAATGGCAAAGGAATTAAAGGTGGATGCTGCTACCATTGTTAGAAAAGCGGCTAAATATGGTATTTCTCAAAGCAAATAGAACGGGTTCTTCAACGCTAGATTTTGTTGCATAATCTCAGCAAAAGTTTGTGCATCAGGATAGTATTAACACAACATGTGTTTGGGCAGAAAAAGTACTCATAAGTTGTGCAAATATTGAGTCAATCGCGATTTTGGATATTATAATCAAATAGGATTTCAGCCCATGATGTCAAACTTTGTATGTGATGTATGCATGCAACAATATCTGCCTCGAACGTATTTTCTCTCCTAACCCGCACCCAAACCATATGCGCAGCACATGTATTCTACTTCGTTTGTTGCAGTATCTCAACGATTGCCACAAAAAACACAACCCTCTATATATCCTTGATTAAATTAAGTTATTAAATTTCATATCTAAACCCGCACCAAAGTGGTTTACAGTAAATGCAGCTGGAAACCACTTCTATTTTCCTTTGCTTGTTTTTTTACCTATAAGCTAACGTCCTACAATCATATTGCCTCAGGTAATACATAAAGGCCATTTTTCAAAAAACCATATCGGGATGCATGATAAACTTGGCATTAAAATTGCAACTATGAGAATTATAGCAGGCCAGGCCATCATGCCAAATCAGCTTATAAAAGATTATATTATGAAACTTATAAAATTGCCCTTGATCATATCCGGTAGTTAAGTTTTTATCCACTCTGTCTTCAATTCAAAGAGAGCCGTAGAGCCCCGTTAGATGTTTATTCTACCGGGGTTTTTTTTCCAAAGCGGCGATGCCGAGACTTTAAGCATCGGAAGCACTCTGCGAGCACCACCCCGTGGCGGGGCAACTGATGTGCCTTCATTATCATTGCGGCACATTTAAGGGTGCAATTTGGGTTCGCAGGCTCAATAGTATAAGGAAGAAACTGCGGAGCAGTTTCAACACACCGCTGCAATGAGGCGGGGGACATGTTCTCGCCTCGTTATGAGTTAGAACCAGATAATTTCCTAGCTGGCTTGATTAATTGCCAGCTGTGTTGGAAGGGGTGATTTCAAAATAATTCAGGGTAAAATTTGTGATTAATGACTATATACCATCTGAAGCCAGGGGGGGTGAAATTTACAATGCATGATTTCAGATGTAAAAAGTGCAATAGAATCCTGGGAAAATACCGGGAATGCCAGGAATTAGAGATAAAGTGTCCCCGATGTGGTTTAATAAATTCCCTTACCCAACAGAAACCGCAAATATCACTTTTTAAAAATACCCTTTCTCGATAAAAATGCCCTCTAAGGCAATAAAATATCAGGCATTTAAGTATTTATCTACTCTGTCTCTAATTCCAAGAGAGCCATTGAGCCCCGTCAATTTTACGGGGCTTTTTTTATGAAGTCGGCTGACTTGATTAAGTACCAGCTGGTTGAAAGGAGTGATTTTAAAAATAACAGGGTAACATTTGTGATCAACGAGTATTTTGCTCTGCTATCAGCCCTTGCGATAGTAAATGAGCATAGAAGAGGGGAGGGTTATCTTTCAATGAGTTACCAGAATATTCTCCTGAGCAAGGAAGAGGGAATTGCATTTATAACCATGAATCGCCCCAAGTTTCTGAATGCTTTGGATAGAACAACTGTTGAAGAACTATCTCAGGCGATTGATTCAGCAGCCGCAGACGATGAAGTTAAAGTTGTTATTCTAACCGGAGCAGGCGATAAAGCCTTTGTGGCCGGTGGAGATATCGGTTATATGGAGAACATGACTGCTTTGGAAGCCCGGGAATTTGCTCTTTTTGGTATGGGTGTGCTAAGGAAAATAGAGTGCCTGCCGAAACCGGTGATTGCTGCTATCAATGGTTTTTGCCTGGGAGGTGGCTGCGAACTGGCTATGGCCTGTGATTTTCGCATCGCTTCATTAAATGCCAAATTCGGGCAGCCTGAGGTAGGTTTGGGAGTAACTGCGGGATTTGGCGGCACACAGCGCTTACCCCGATTGATAGGAGTGGGTATGGCCAAACAGTTGCATTATACCGGCGCCATTATTGATGCAGAAGAAGCACTGCGGGTAGGACTCGTTAATGCAGTGGTATCAGCAGGCGACCTCATAAATTATGTTAAGAGAATAGCAAAGCAGATTATACCTAAAGGCCAGCTGGCAGTACGTTTCTGTAAGACGGCTATAAATGAAGGAATGCAAACTGACATAGACCGGGCTATGAGTATAGAAGCAGATATCTTTAGTCTCTGCTTTAGTACGAAAGACCAGAAGGAAGGTATGAAAGCCTTCGTTGAAAAGAGAAAGCCCCAGTTTCAAGAAAGATGAGCTAACTGCTTAAGTACAGCTGCTCCAGAGAAACAATAAAAGGAGGAGAATTAATGGACCGGATTTTACCATTTACTGATGAACACAAGATGTTTCAAGAAGCTTTTACCAAATTCGTTGCCAGTGAAATGGTACCCTATTACGATCAGTGGGAAGAAGATTGCATAGTTTCCCGCGAAATCTTTAAAAAAATGGGAGATTACGGATTTCTATGTCCCTGGGTAGAAGAAGCATACGGGGGGGTAGGAGCCGATTTTCTCTATTCAGTTATAGTTGCAGAAGAAATAGCCAGACAGGGATGCAGAAGCGTTTTTGCATGGCTGCACAGTGATCTGGTAGCACCTTATATAGGTACGTATGGTACAGATGAACAAAAAGCCAGGTGGCTGCCCGGTGCTACCAGCGGAGAGAAAATCCTGGCGGTGGCTATGACCGAACCAGGAGCCGGTTCTGACCTGGCTGCCATGCGGACCAGAGCTGTCAAGGACGGCAATGACTATATAATAAATGGTTCTAAAACCTTTATCTCCAATGGGGTTTTAGCAGATCTGGTAGTACTCGCAGTCAAGACTGATCCCGGTGCAGGTGCTAAAGGAATAACCCTGTTTGTAGTTGAAGATGGTACACCCGGCTTTGAAAAAGGCAAACAAATCCCCAAAGTAGGCTTACATGCCCAGGATACCGCTGAACTGTTCTTTGAAGATTGCCGGGTACCCGCAGTGAATATGCTGGGGGGAGAAGGAAACGGATTTAAATGTCTGATGGAAAAACTGCAGCAGGAAAGGATTATGGTTTCCCTGGTGGCGCAGGTATCGGCTGAACGCTGTCTGCAATTAACCCTGGATTATGTCAAAGAAAGAAATCTCTTTGGGAAGTCTCTAAGTAAATTTCAGAATACCCAGTTTACGCTGGCTGAAATAGCCAGCGAGATTCAGGTGGGCCGTAGTTTTATTGACCAACTGGTACTGCAACATATGGCAGGTAAAAATGTAGTTCAGGAAGTCAGCATGGCTAAATACTGGATCTGTGAGATGGAAAACCGGGTAGCAGCACGCTGTCTGCAGTTGTTTGGCGGTTATGGTTTCTGCAAAGAATATGAAATTTCCAGGATGTGGACTGATGCGAGAGTTCAGACCATCTACGCAGGTACATCCGAAGTAATGAAATTGGTTATCAGCAGAGGTTTGGGCCTCTAGTTTATGATAAGTCACATACCTTAATACAATATCAGGAAGGAGCAATAGAGCATGAAGATAGAGGGAAAAACTGCTATTATCACGGGTGGCGCTTCAGGACTTGGAGAAGCTGCTGCCAGGATGCTGGTTGAGAAAGGTGCCCGGGTTGTTTTGCTGGACCTGAATGAAGAAAGAGGGACTTCGCTGGCAAAAGAACTAGGAACAGGTGCTGCATTTGTAAAGACAGATATTACCGCTTCTTTGGAGGTTGCGGCGGCCATCAACTTAGCATTGGAACAATTCCAGCGGATAGATATCGTTATAAATTGCGCCGGCATAGCTCCAGGTATGAAAATCGCGGGTAAGAAAGGACCTCATAATCTGGAGACGTTTAGAAAAACTATAGAGGTTAACTTGATTGGGCCTTTTGATGTAATGCGGTTGGCTGCAGATAAAATGCTCCAGAATGAACTGAATGATGAAGAAGGAAGAGGGGTAATCATTAATACCGCTTCTATTGCAGCATTTGACGGACAAACCGGTCAAGCTGCATATGCGGCCAGTAAAGCTGCTATGGTAGGCCTGACCCTGCCCGTAGCCCGGGATCTTGCCGGGGATGGAATACGAATCTGTACTATTGCGCCGGGAATCTTTAAAACCCCAATGATGGCCGGACTTCCCGAAAATGTTCAGGAATCTCTGGGTAAAATGGTGCCTTTCCCCTCCAGGTTAGGAAAACCCCAAGAATTTGCCATGTTCGTACAACAGGTTATTGAAAATCCCATGTTAAACGGAGAAACGATTCGCCTCGATGGGGCCATCCGTATGGCTGCCAAATAGGTCAGAATGCCTGAAATAAGAGGTTTTGCAAAAAACAATTATTGAAAGAACCGACATTTTGAAAGGGAGGAATAAATATGAGGAAAGTTGCTGTGCTAGGTGGGGGTCATAATAAATTTTGTTTTAACTCGCCTAAGACATCTGTAGAAATGCTATCTGAGGTAGCTATGGATGCAATCATTGAATCAAACTTAAAACCTAAAGATATTCAAGCTATTAATGTTGGAAATGTCCTGGGAGACTTTGCAGAAGGGCAGGGAATGGTGCAGTCATTCTTTGCCAACGACATTGGCTGTTTTAATGTTCCCGCCTCCAGGTTTGAAGGTGCCTGCGCTTCAGGAAGTATGGCTTTAAGAGATGCAGTCATGTGGGTAGCCTCAGGTTATTATGACATTGTACTGGTAGGGGGCGTGGAACGAGCAACTGCTATGGGGACTGCATTAGCCACCCGAACATTTGCCATGTTTGGAGATGGCCATTACGAGTTCCCGGCCGGCTTTACATTTCCAGCTGCGTTTGCTTTACTGGCCCACCTTTATTCAGATAGATATGGAATACCTCTGGAGAGGCTTAAAGACCAGATGGCAGCGGTATCAGTTCAATCTCACGAATATGGTATGAAAAATCCCAATGCCCAGATTCATAAGGAAATAAGCAAAGAGGATGTTCTAAAAAGTTTTATGGTGACCACCCCCATACAACTGCATGATGCCTGTCCATTCTCGGACGGAGCAGCTGTAGTTATACTGGCTTCCGAAGAGACAGCTAAAAAACTTACCGATAAGCCGGTTTACATTACCGGAATCGGTCAGGCTTCCTCCGGTAAGCTGAGTTCACAATTCCAGTACCTTCCCAGGCTCAGAGCTCGTGAACTGGCTTCACAACAAGCTTATAAGATGGCCGGGTTGACCCCCAAGGATATAGACATATGTGAACTTCATGACTGCTTCAGTATAGCGGCCATAATTGCGGCTGAAGGATTGGGATTCTTTGAATTCGGTACTGCCGGAGAAGCCTGGGAAAGAGGCGAAACCAGGCTGGGAGGCAAAATACCTATTAATATGTCGGGAGGACTGAAATCCAAGGGACATCCTATCGGAGCTACGGGAGTATCCCAGGCCTATGAATTAACTCGTCAATTACGAGGTCAAATGGCAGATCAGGGAAGACAGGTAGATGGAGCCAAACACGCGCTTATGGATACTTTGGGTGGAGATGGAGTGCTGGTTAGCGTCATCTTCGCAGCAGAATAAAGGGGGGTTTTAAATGGAATATAAGATCATTTTTAAAGATTATAGTAAAGCACTTAAGAAAAACAAATTACTGGGATTGAAGTGTAATGATTGTGGGACGGTTACTTGTCCACCCATGATGGTTTGCCAGAACTGTGCCGGTACCAATCAAGAAATAGTCGAACTAAAGGGCGACGGGAAAGTTGTTACCTTCACTACATCCTTTATTAATTCTGAAGGTCGCGAGAATGAAATGCCTATTACTATAGTAATGGTTGAACTTGATGAAGGGCCATGGATAATGGGCAACCTTACAGATATGGACCCTACCAAGGTGACCATGGATGTAATTGGAAAAAGAGTCACGCTGGGACATAGAGTATTCCCGGGAGATAAGTATTCCGCCGGAGAAATGGCCAGACCTGTTTTTAGTTTTAGCAATTAGGAACCCGTCATCGCAGCCTCAAAACGAATCGTCTTGAGGCTGTGATTAATAGAATACCTCGCGTTAAAACGAGGGGAAAGGAGTGGTACCGTGGTACTTCCTTTAGCTGGAATCAAGGTTTTAGATTTATCAAGGTATTTGCCCGGTCCGTTTTGCACCCAGATGCTGGCTGATTTTGGGGCCGAGGTGATCAAAATAGAGGATCTGGGTGGGGATTTGATGAGACATGTACCTCCGATGATTGAAGGGGAAAGTGCGGGGTTTTACTCGGTTAATCGCAATAAAAAGAGCGTTACATTGAACCTTAAAACGGAAGAAGGAAAAGCTATTTTTAAAAAATTGGTCAGCAGCAGCGATGTCGTGGTAGACCAATTTAGACCCGGGGTTATGGACAAAATGGGCCTGGGATACGATCAGTTGCGTCAGGTGAACGAGGGAATTATCTACTGCTCCATAACCGGATACGGATTAAATGGCCCTTTGCGCGATGCAGCCGGGCATGATCTGAATTATCTGAGCCTAGCTGGTATCACCGGATTGAATGGAACCTATCAGGGTATGCCGGCCATATGCGGGATGCAGATTGCCGATATTGCCGGGGGCACCCTCTATGCAATCATCGCTATTCTTTTGGCTTTAACCAGCAGACAAAAAACCGGCCAGGGCCAGCTTTGCGACATAGCCATGATGGATGGTTCCATCAGTCTCCTGGCCTTAACCCTTGGACAATGGTCCGGTTGGGGAAAACTGCCTGAAATGGGTGACGATCTTTTAAGTGGAGGCTATGCTTTCTACCAGGTATACAGAACCAAGGACGATAAGTTCGTGAGTTTGGGAGCTCTTGAAGAGAAATTCTGGGCTGGTTTCTGCAACAAATTGGGCAAACCGAATTATGTTAAGCAGCAGTTTGATAAATCCCTGCAGAGAGACATGATAGCACAAATCCAGATGCTCATGCAAGAAAAGACTAGGGACGAGTGGGTGGAGTATTTCGCCGATAGCGATATTTGTTTTACTCCTATTCTCAGTCTGGAGGAGATGTGTGAGCACCCGCAGGTACTGGCCAGAGACATGATAGTCAAGCTTACCAATGTACGAGGATCAGGAAAAGATATGGCTCTTACCGGGATCCCCGTCAAGCTATCCGGTACTCCTGGAGTGGCCAAAATGATTTTTCCCCAATTGGGAGAACACAACGAAGATGTCCTCATGACGGCAGGCTATACGGCTGAAGACATAAAAGCTTTCCAGAATAATCGAATAATTTAATAGAAGGAGGATTATTATGGGTTTGATGGAGGAGTATAGAAGCAAGCTGGTTTCGGCCGATCAGGCGGTGAAGGTAATAAAATCAGGCGATTGGGTGGATTATGGTTCCTTTTGTGGTCAGGTAAGGGTCCTGGACAAAGCCCTGGCAGCCAGAAAAGACGAGTTAAGGGATGTACAAATATGGAGCTGCGTCAATCCCTATCCAACTGAGGTTAATATAGTAGATCCCAAAGGGGAATCATTTGTCTGGAATAGCTGGCATGTTTCAGGTGCAGACCGTAAGATCATGAAAAGCGGTAAACCGGTCTATTATTCTCCTGTAAAATACTGCGAAGTCCCACGCTATGTGAGAGAACGAATAGATCCTATAGATGTGTCTATGATGCAGGTCTGCCCTATGGATAAACATGGGTATTTCAACTTCGGCCCTCAAAATACTCATAACAAAGCAGTTTGCGAACGGGCCAAAGTCGTCATTGTCGAAGTAAACGAAAAGCAGCCCCGAGCTTTAGGTGGGTATGAAGAAGCGGTCCACATTTCCGAGGTGGATTATATCGTGGAAGGCGAAAATTTGCCTCTGGCTGAAATACCGCAGCCGCCAATCAGTGATATCGATAGAAGCGTGGCCGAATTAATAGTGGCAGAAATAAGGGATGGGGCATGTATCCAGATCGGAATTGGAAGTCTGGCTAATGCGGTTGGAATGATTATTGCCGATTCAGATTTAAAAGATTTGGGATGCCACACAGAAATGCTAATTGATGCGTATGTGTTCATGCATCAAGCTGGCAAAGTGACTGGAACCAGGAAGGGTATCGATCCCGGCAAAATGGTTTACACCTTTGCTTTAGGGACCAAGATGCTCTACGATTTTATTGACGATAATCCAAAGTGTGCAGCTTATCCCGTAAACTACACCAATGATCCAACCATTAGTTCACTGAATGACAATTTAATAACGGTTAACCTGGCATTAGAGGTAGATATATACGGTCAGGTATGCTCGGAGTCATCTGGTACCAGGCATATAAGCGGAACCGGAGGTCAACTGGATTTTGTGTTGGCAGGCTGGCGCTCAAGAGGAGGTAAATCCTTTATATGTCTGCCATCTGCAAACATAGGGGCTGATGGCACGTTAAAATCCAGAATTGTTCCTATTATTACTCCTGGGGGTATAGTTACTGACCCCCGAACCGTTGCTGATTATATCGTGACCGAATACGGCAAGTTTGCTATGAAGGGAAAGACCGTCTGGCAGCGAGCCGAGGGACTTATCAATATAGCTCATCCTGATGTTCGAGATGACCTGATTAAGGCTGCAGAAGCCCAGAACATCTGGCGAAAATCCAACAAAATCTGCTAATCCACATTACCAAAAAAACAAAGGAGGAGATATTTATGTCATCTTGGGAGCAGGAATATCAAAAAAAAGTGATTTCTTTTAATAAAGCGGCCTCGACTATAAAATCTGGAGATTTTGTGGGCACTGGTCTAGCCGTGGGAGCATGTTCGCCCGATATGTATAATGCTATATTTGAACGGTACCAAGAGTTACAAAATGTTTGGATCAGTGATACGGTTCAGATACGCCCTTCTAAACTGTATGATCCTGAATACATGGCGGGAATAGACGGACATATCAACTATGCCCCGGGGTTTGGTACGGCAGCAGTTAGAAAAATGGGAAGTACCAGGCAAGCTGATTTTTTGCCGTGTACTACTCTTGATCTAGCTACCAAGTACTCAAACAGGTCTGACGTGTTTATTGCTATGGTCACGCCACCCAATACCCAGGGTTATGTAAATCTAGGATTAACTAATTTTTACACCATGGAGACTATTAGACTAGGCAGAGCCTCCGGTAAGCAGCGAGTTACCATTGGAGAGGTAAACGATCAAATGCCAACTATTTTCGGAAATAATTGGATGCATATTTCAGAATTTGACTATTTTGTAGAAAATTCAAGTCCCATGCCCAATTTTGGTCGAGGTGAACCATCAGAATTAGAAAAAACCATTGCTAAGTATGTACTGGAGTTAATTAATGATGGAGACACAATACAAATGGGTATTGGAGGCATTCCGGAAGCAGTAGTCAGCGGTCTGGAAGGGAAAAAGGATCTTGGCGTTATTACTGAGATGTTTCCCATCGGGCTGCAAAATCTCGTGGAGAAAGGTATTATTACAAATAATAGAAAACCAATTCATAAAGGGGTAACTGTAGCAACATTCTGCATGGGAGACCAGGATATGTATAATTATGTTAATGGTAATCCCTCCTGCGAGTTTTACCCTGCGTCCTATACCAACAGCCCTGTTCTGGTTGCTCAACACCCGAATATGGTGGCCATGAATATGGCACTCATGGTGGACTTAAGCGGTCAAATCAACTCGGAAGGTCTGGGACATCAGCAGATAAGCGGCACCGGAGGCCAACTGGACTTCATGATCGGTTCCTACTGGTCACCAGGTGGCAAAGGCATTACCTTGCTAAGCTCGGCCAGAAAAATGAAAGATGGCAGCCTGGTATCCGGCATAGTCCCGGAACTACCGGTCGGAAGCCCGGTTACTGTTCCCCGAACCTTTGCCCAGTACGTAATTACCGAATATGGAATTGCCAACTTGAGGAACAAGACCAGAAGGGAACGGGCTAAAGAGTTAATCGCTATAGCTCATCCTGATCTGCGAGGAGAATTACTTGCCAGTATGAAAAAGAATTTCTATCCATTTGCTAGTATGGAATAGAGAGGCAGTTAGTATAGAAATAGGCAAAAAGCCGCTTGTAGGATCAAACCCTTAAGCGGTTTTTTCTAGTCAATATTTCTTAAGCAGCACCTATTTACTTAAGTCTGGCAGAACTAATTGCTAGGATCAAGTCACATATAAGCACATATGAACGTCTCAGGGGCAACAAGACCAGCCTGGAAATAATCAACCGCGGAGCTTTAGAAATAAATACGGCCTCACGAAAAGTATCGGTAAGTATTCATGCATACTCCCAACCCACAAACATTCTTTTCAAGGGTAACTATCTAGAAGTCCTCCAGTATTTGGTGCATGGATATGATACGGGTAGTGAGAAGTTTTATTTTTTTATCTGAGTATTTGTACCCCAGGCTCTCTATTTTCTGGGCCATTTTTAAGACTTCATCTTCTTCTTTTACGATAATATATTTAATATCCCGGGCCTCAAATTTTAATTGGAAAGACTGAAGTATTTCATTACAGTGGTTGAGGATTCTTCTATCATTATATTGTTCCTGGCTCATTACCGGTATTAATCCTAAATCGTTGAGACGTTCCAGAACCGGAACATATCTCCATTCCCGTTCATCATAAAATCTGACTCTCTTTTTAATATTAATTCCATTCTTCCAGACCTCTCCTTCATAAGGTTTCAAAAAAGTAAAAAAAGAATAAAGCATAGTTGTAACATTTTGGGCGGCTTGATCTGGTTGGTCAGTTTTATACAGTACCAATTCGGGGTTGAACGGGTATAAGTTACTAAAGCTATGTTTCAGTAAGAGCGTAGAATAGGAATTGGGCAGGGAGTACATGATGGGATTAATTCCGTTTGCCTGCCCCCATTCCTTAGCTAAACCTATACAGTAGTATCCATAAGTTTCTGTGTGGTAATTGATATGAGATAGGGGAACATCACAAAAACAAACCATGGGTATGGCTGCGAATTTAGGCAGGTGGGTTGGTACAAGATAACTCTGGTCTTCAAGGCAGTAACGCGGATAGAAATAATTAACAAATATACTTTCTAGATTTTCAAAACTATTCGTAAAATGAAATAAAGTATTAGCACTAATGGATGATTTGTTTTTTGCCACCTTAATGTCTCCTGCTTATTTAGTCTCAGTCGCATGTTCCACTTTCATTCTGTATATAAATATATTTTTTCCTGCTATACAATATTAATTCCAATAAGTTTCGTAGCAAGTACTATACTTATTTTGATGCGTGGCAGGGGTTACATCCCAGCGGTGAAAGTCCACGGTGGAGGGCTGTAGTTATTGATTAACTCCACGTCATAAATCTATATTAATGAATAAATAGTTAATAATACCTTAAATAACATTAACTAACATGAAGCTAACTTCATAAGATATAGAGAATTCAAATAAGAGAGGAGTGAATAATATGCCTAACTATAAAATATTTCAGGATATACCTGAAAATCTGCGGGTGAAACTATATGCTTCACAAAGCGGTACTGCCACTGAATTGCAGATGGATAGCGGTGCTTTGGTAGTCACCCAGGATATTTCTACCATAAATTCCGGGGCAATTGTCACTTTTGACAGCGGTACTAACTCTGGAACTACCATATGGCCGGTATTGGATTATTCAGCCTGGACATATTCGATCAATAAAGTTTCCGGCAGTGGTACCACCCAGGTTAAATTAGAGGTTAGTGCGACCGGGAGTGGAGATGATTGGTATTCCGAAAATGGAACCTTTGCTACTATTGCCAGCGGTGATTGGAAATATTTCGTGGCAAACACTTTCCTCAGATATGCCCGTATAGCAGTAACAGTATCAGGGGGGGTAGATGGTACCGTTCACTGGTATTTCCAAGGCAGGAAAACAGCATAATTAGCGCAAAAGTCATGGATAAAAATGAGGTCGTTCTTTTGAGAACAGCCTCATTTCCATGATAATTGCAATAAATTGGCTTATTATATGGTTCTTATTATTGTTCCCTGTAGCGGAAAGCTCTCTGAAAGGAGTATCCGGGCAACTTCCCGCAGTACTCCTTCACCTCCATTAAGTGCGCATAAATAATCAACTTGATTTCTTACCTCATCCATGGCATCGTTTACGCAAAAACTTATGCCAGAATACCTTATTAAATCAAGGTCCTTAATATCATCTATTATACAGGCTATCTGGTCATAGCTTACTGCAAGCATCGAATTAATTTCCTCAATTCCTTGATGTTTACCTTTACCATTAATAAACAGACATTCAATTCCTGCTTGCCTGAATACATTCTTTAGGATTTTGTTATATTTATTGGAAACAATCACGATTTTGATACCCTTCTGCTGCAGGCGTATCAGACTTAATATATCCCGACTGTTTAATTTAATCTCTGCACGGCCCTTTTCAGAATAATATGATCCCCCATCGGTTAAGATGCCCTCACAATTTATTAGAAGAACTTTGATACTGCTAGCTTTATTTTGGAGGTATTCCCGGATAAAATCCTCAATAGCGGTATTCATCCCCTGGAAAACAGGAGTTATCATTTGAATATCATTTTCACAGCTGTAAATATATTCTTCAAACTCATTCACAGTCATTATTGCCTTTTTCTGATTATCTTTTTCTAAATTTATATTAATTATTGCTCGCTGTAGAATCTGGTCTGCTATTTGATTCATGGGCATGATAAAGGTATTAAAAAATTCGTTTTGTTTTAAATGAGTATAAGCGTTTTCCAGAGCTGTAAATATGTGATCCATCTGCCTAAAACCTAAGTTTGCAGCCTGTTTATTGATTTTACTTAAAAAATAATTTATTTTTTCAATCAAATTATCCATTTTATCAAAGGCCTTCTTCATGGCGAGGTATTGTTTTATCAAGTGCTTTAAGTCATAATTGAAACCTTCCAGGTTCAGCCAGTTTTCATCAACTACCCTGTCTTGTAGAGTATCGTTAACAACCTCATCCAGTGATTTAAAAATAGTCCCCTTTATTTTTGCTCCACCTTGAGTAGTATTTATTATTTTATATTGGTTATTCTGTCTGATATACAGCTCCATCTGCAGTCTCATTCGGTTAAAGCTTGAATTGCTGAATACTGTCTCCCCGCGTACGTCTTCGATTTCCAATGCATCATCAAGCAGCTTCTGGTCAATAGCTGCTTTGCTGTAATTCAGCCCTTCCGCATGCTGTTTATTATCTTTATAAGCGAAATTTTGTCCCACCAGGATAATGGGATTAAAACCTAGCTGCTTGAGAAGCTGCAACGCAACAACTGAGATAGACGGGGCATCATTGATAGTATCCAACTCTATACCCGATTTTGCTTTAAGATAAAAAGGAGAAACTTGGTCTGGTTTGGTCAGCATATGGAATTTTGGACCCGGGTATCTGGTTAATGTTTCAAAGCCTATGCTGCTGCCGAAGATAAGAGGAACATCAACTATGTTTTGTTCAACCAGTTTCTGAAAAACAACCTGGTTTTTGGGGGAGGGATCATAGCTGCAGGCTGCATGGGGGTGAATATTATAGTCAATCAATGTATTGATAGCTGAACCAACTGAGAATATATAGGCCAGGCCATTTTCTTTAATATAACGAATATTTTCAATTTCGTCTTCCAGAGATGGACCTGC
>CAZXIR010000042.1:15672-17061 GCA_964640845.1 uncultured Syntrophomonas sp. | reverse complement strand
GCTGTGGCTAATAGTCCCAGTTCATCATCCGACCAGTAAGATATTCTCTTGTTCAGGTCCCCCCGGGCAATCTCTTCCACAGTACTGGTAAGTTCTGTTAATGGTCGGGTAAAATTGGCTGCTAAACGGGTGCTGATCACATATGCGATAAATCCTATTACCATAATGGCCAGCAGTATTAGGAGGAGAATATGGTAATGGACAGATTCAACTTCTTCTAAAGACCTAGCCAGTCTGACTACTCCCTGCATTTCACTATTTTCGAATGGTACCGCCACATATATCATTTGCTGTCTTCCGGTATCACTGAAACGTATGGCTACTCCAGTCTCTCCCTGCAGTGCCTTATATATTTCGGGCCGTCCGTTATGAGGTCCTAGTTTAGCGGCATCAAACATGGTATCAGTAATTACTGTTCCCTGGGCATCAACTAAAGTTACCCGGGCATCGATATTCTGGGCTACCAGTTCGCTAATATCGGTCATATTACCATAACCATCAGTATTATCTGTTTGGCAGGCTCCAAGCATTGAAGCAGCCATCCTGGTTTCTCGTTCCAAATTGGTCTGTACGTTGTCCAAGTAATACTGTTTGAGGCTTACACTCAAAATTGCTCCTATAGCCAGCAGCATGAGAATTATGATTAATAAATATGTTCCAGTAAGTTTTTTACCAATGGATTTTTTCATACTACTCAGCCTCCAGCTTATATCCTAGCCCTCTCACGGTCTTAATATATCGAGGGTTTTTGGAATCTGCCTCTATCTTATCGCGCAGTTTACTTATATGAACGTCCAGTACTCTGGTATTTACACTATCAGAATATTCCCACAAAAGTTCCAGGAGATAATCTCTTTTTAATACTCGCCCTCGATTACGGATCAGTATATCAAGGAGTTCATACTCCTTTAAAGTTAGATCTAATAATGTATCATGAAAATATATCTCATAACTCTGGGGTTTTACTGTAAATGGTCCAGCTCGAAAGACGGCAGTTTTTTTGTCATCTTCAGGTTCCTTGGCCAGGTTACGTCTTAAAACAGCTTTAACCCGTGCTACTAATTCCCTGACACTGAAAGGTTTGGTAACGTAATCGTCAGCACCCAGCTCCAACCCCAGTACCCGGTCTAATTCCTCAGATCGGGCGGTAAGCATGATGATGGGGATTCTACTTCCACTGCTCCTTATTTCCCGGCAGATTTCCAGACCGCCTTTGTCAGGCAACATCAGATCCAGGATAAGCAGGTCCGGCTTTTCCTTTTCCATAATGACCGTTACCTCTCCTCCATCATAAGCACAAACCGTATCAAATCCTTCTTTATTCAGATTATAAGTTATCAACCTTACCAGAGACTCTTCATCATCAACCACTAGTATCTTTCTTTTCAT
>CAZXIR010000042.1:2243-15572 GCA_964640845.1 uncultured Syntrophomonas sp. | reverse complement strand
TTCCTTAATGATGGAACCAGCTACCACCTATAAATTCTCTTAATATGGAGTTGGGTGGTATTGGTTCTGATGGAGCTTCACGGAAATAACTGAGAAATTTGCTGAGACGTTTTGCCTCCATATATTCCGGTTCACCGGGACCTATATCCATTAGCAGCGGAGCAGCATACTTCTTAAGGATCGCCAATTCATATACCAGGGAGGAGTTAAACATTACATCTGCATTTTCCTGAAACGGAAAAATGTTTTTCATCTCACCACGCCGAACTGATGGCCAGCGGTTCAAGGTTTCTCTAGTACCATGACCTCGGGTGCGAGCATCCCTTATAATCCTGCGCAGGAGCCGGCAGTCGGTAGTGGGAATACGATTGGAAAAATCAATGTTTAACTGGGTCAGGGCACTGATATATATTTTAAATTTCTGTTCCGCTGGTATGCTCCAGGTGAGTTGGTCGTTCAATCCATGTATACCTTCTACTATAATCGGTTCACCAATAGGCACTCTAAGGGATACCCCGTAATCTTCACAACGGCCTTTCTTGAAATTAAAAATCGGGACCTGAACTTCTTCTCCTTTAATCATTCTGCTCAACTGCTCATTGAAAAGGTCCAGTTTCAAAGCTTCCAGGGCTTCAAAATCATATTCACCGTTTTCATCCCGTGGTGTATCCTCCCTATTCACAAAGTAATCGTCCAAAGAGACCATCACTGGCTTAAGCCCATTTACCCGAAGCTGTATCATCAGTCTCTGGGCAAAGGTGGTCTTTCCTGAAGATGAAGGGCCGGCAATCAATATCAGACGGATTTTCTTATCCTGGCAGATGGTATCAGCAATAGAAGCAATTTTCTTTTCATGTAGAGCTTCATTAATTCTTATCAAATCAACAATATCATGGTTTTCGATAATATCATTTAATGCCGCCACATGTGGGGTTCCCATCATCTCTCCCCATTCCTTGGCTTCCGAATAGATATTGAATATCTTTCTTTGGTCTATAAATGGCTGAATTGCATTAGGGCTGTTGCGCTCCGGTGTTTGAAGTATTAAACCCGGTGGGTAATTTAAAAGTCTAAAATTATCCAACATGCCAGTATTTGGAATCATATGGCCATAAAAATATTCGTAAAAGCCATCCAGTTCATACATATGAACTACTTCTTTTTCTCTGAATTGCAGGAGCTTAATCTTATCCATCATACCCTGCTTTTCATAGGTAAACGCCGCCTGTTCCCGGGAAATCAGCATTTTCTTAATTGGCAAATCCAGTACTGCCAACTCCCGCATCCTTTTTTGTATCTGTGCTGCTTCTTTATCATCCAGTACTTTATCCAAGAGTTCGCAATACAGTCCATTGGAAAGAGAATGCTTGACTACCAATTGAGTTTCCGGGTATAGTTCCCGGCAGGCTTTCAATAGCAGGAAAACCACCCCGCGTCGGTAAATCCTGAACCCGATTTCAGTACTCAAATCCAGCAACTCTACCTTGCATTGACGGGTAAACACATAATTTAGATCTTTAAGATCATTATCTACTGCCAGTGCCACCACCTGATAGGGCAGTTGTTGCTTGAGGTCAAATACCAATTCACCAGCAGTACTATTCAAATCTACTGAGTATATCCCCATATTCTTAATATTTATTTGTATTTTAGTTTGTTTTAAAGATTCTCCCATTAATAAACCCTCCTAAAACCCAGTGTATATATAATTATATAACATAATCCCAAATTAATTAGAAAATAACTTGGTGGAAATGAAGGATTAAGGTTAGCGCAGGGGGTAAAGGCGATTCGTTCTTAAGCCTTCAGCTTCACCATCAGCCAATTTCATAAGTGGTTATGACTTTGGTCATGCGGGTTAATATATCCATCACTCCTCAGAAAAACAAAGAGGGCCTCTCGCCCTCTTTCACGGATGGGCAGATGCCCGTTAATCCGTGCTCATTAATGGTTTTACTAAACAATATTCGACATTTTTAAAAATTATTCCTTTTGGAAAATATTTTCATGGATTGGTCTATTTCTATTTGAATTCAATTTCATTATCTTCCAGTACTTTATAATTATCTCTTTTCTTGTCTGTAAAATGCCACCATTCATAATAGATACTGCTAAAACCATTGTTTAGCATTATTTCTTCCAACAATTTTGCATTATCTATCTGCAGGGAATTAACATCGCTGTAGTCTCTATCAGCACGGGCGGAAAATTCATCAAAGCCACTGGGCATAGATAATTCCTTGCCCATATGATCAACCAAGGTTACATCTACTGCTACCCCTCGGGAATGGTAAGAAAAGCCTTCATATGGATTTGCCACAAACCGACGATCAGGCATGATTTCCCATAGTTTAAATTGTGCAGCCGGTGGACGGTAGGCATCCCATACTTTTAGGCTCAGGCCTATGTTGTTACATTCTTCCTGAGCTGCCCTAAGTTTTTCCGCGGTTCCTCTTCTTAAATAGGCCTTCTTTATCTCATAGATTTGTGCACCGTAAACATTGTCCGTTGTTGAATATTTTAAATCCACTTCTATTCCCGGTATATAATCCTGAATATCCACCATGTCAGTACTGGCACCGTTGCTATTAACAGCCAAGTCATTTGACCAAATCAGCAGTATGATAATTAAAATTATCACCCCTAAGATAATGCCTGTATATATTGGCAATTTATTTACATGGCGCCTTTTATTACCAGATTCCATAACGACTAACCTTCCCTGCGTATTTCTGTAGTTAATTATATTATCAACCAAAGGCCAGTGATTATGTACAAGGTTTATGGCAGGGATTACTGTCATAGTAGGGTTAATATGGCGGTAACCAATACTTTGCTCAATACACCTTTTCTAATAGCATCTTGAAACAAATATAGGAATTCTTCCTCACTCATGTGAGCTGGTTTTAAGGCCATGGCCCAGAATCCGTTTTCATTCTGCCGATAAAGAGCAAAGCGAATAACAAAGACATTCAGACCTTTAATAAATATCCGCTCTATCATGATGGTATGACCGCACCCTAATACTTCCCCTTGGGCATAAATATCACAATATGGGGCAGTCTTAATAGGCTTCAAAGGCAATGGATGTAGCTTGGTACTGCGGATAACGGTTTTTAGGCCTGCCTGTAAAACGGGTGATATAACCCGATTCTCAATGCCTCTTTTTATCAGTTCATAGATATCATCTTCAATCGCCTCCAGAGGCCTGGCAACCATTTTGTATAGACCCTGGGTATTTTTTTCAGCGTAAGAAAGCCTGATGTTTTCCTGACCCATTTCATTAATCAGAATTTTTTCAATATTTATCATTCTATGACCACGAGCATCTTCAAAACCAGCTTCTTTTAATACTAAGCCGTAGTTCCCTTTTTGACCTATAGCCTTCCCCTCCTCCCAAGTTATTTGCACCTTTTTTGAAAATCTATGTATACCTTCGGGGGTATATTCCTTGGGATTATTAAAATTAACCCTCCTGAGCGAACAAAAATACCTCCTGTTCAAAAGACTGGAGGCATTTGTATTGGCGGTTTTTAATTAGTCTTGGGTTTACCTCAATCTGGCCTGTATCTGCTCCTGCAGATTAAGTAAAATCGCATCTACTCGGCTATTAATATCTGCTTCTTTAAGGGTACGCTCCATAGATTGGAAGGTCAGTCTGAATGCTGTACTCTTATAGCCATCAGGTACCTGTTCTCCGGTATAGATATCAAAAACAATCACATCCTGCAAGAGCTCGGGGTCACTGGCTTTGATTACTGCAATGGCTTCCGAGGCTTTAACATCTTGACCCAAAAGAACAGCAAGGTCTCTTTCCACTGCAGGATATTTGGCTATTTGCTCAATCATGGTTTTCTGTCCCGTTAACATATAAAGGGTTTCTACATCCAACTCAAAAGCGCATGCTTTATCACTTATATCAAAATTTTCCAGAACCAGGGGATGCACTTCTCCGATAACCCCAATTTCTCTTCCCTGGCAGTATATGCAAGCCGTTCTCCCGGGATGATAACCTGCTAATTGATGCTCCTGAAAAGTATAATCTTTGATTCCCATTTCCTTTAAGAGGATTTCCACTATACCTTTTAGATAGAAGAAGTCCATGGGAACATGATTCTTTAGCCAGTTTAATTCTACCCGGCCGGCTACCACAGCACCGATTTTAAGTTTTTCCTCAGGTAGCCGGTCATCAGATGGATAATAGACTGCCCCCATCTCAAAAAAGTTAAGGTTGTGATTTTGTCGGGCCAGATTTCTGCTCACATTTTCCAGCAGGCCGGGCAAGAGCAGAGTTCTCATTACACTTTGTTCTTCCGATAGCGGATTAGCTATTTGGATAACATTTCTCAATGGACTTTCTGCAGGCAACAATATACGATCAAAAAGCTGCGGACTTATAAAACTGTAGTTTATGACCTCATAAAAATAGGAGGCCATTACTTCCTTTATTTGATCTCTAAAACGCTGATAATCAGTTTGCCCTCCCCGATTAATACCAAGGGGGAGAGTATCTGGAACATTATTATAACCGTACAGGCGGGCCACTTCCTCAATCAGGTCTACTTCCATGGATATATCTGGCCTATAAGTTGGAATCTCTACCGCCAGATAACCCTTTCGGTCCTTAACCTTGAATTTTAGTCTTTCCAGATAGCCCTTAATTTCGTTATGGCTCAGTTCTGTACCCAAGAGGTAATTCACCCTATCTGGACGTACATTTATAACCAGGGGGTCTTTTTTCCCCGGGTATACATCACATATTCCCTTTACTACTTCTCCGCCAGATAGTTCCTGCATTAGCTGGGCAGCGCGATTAACCGCGTATATAACTCCATTCGGGTCTGCGCCCTTTTCAAAGCGAACCGACGAATCACTTCTTAAGCCTTGTTTTTTTGAAGTCCTTCTGATATTGGTGTTCAGAAAGTTGGCTGACTCAATCAAAACATCTCTGGTATCGTCACCTATCTCGGTATTCAAACCTCCCATTACTCCTGCCAGGGCTACCGGCCTGATCCCATCTGTAATTACCAGACTGTCCAGGTCCAACTCCCTTTCAACCTCATCCAGAGTAGTGAAGCTTTCCTGATATTCTGCTTTTCTTACCACGATTTTCTTTCCCTTGCCCAGTAGTTGATAATCAAAAGCATGTAAAGGCTGATTGGTTTCCAACATCACATAGTTGGTGACGTCTACTATATTGCTGATAGGTCTGATACCTGATCTGAGCAGGGCATTCTGCAGCCACTCAGGTGACGGTTTGATTTCCACATTTTTCATTAGACGGGCTGCGTATCTGGGACATAAATCAGGGGCATCTATTTCCACCTGTATATAATCATTAATATTCTCACGATTTTCTGATATTTTGGCCTCCGGTATCCTTAATGGCTGGCCATTTAAAGCCGAAACCTCACGAGCCAGGTTAATCATACCCAGACAATCCCCCCGGTTAGGAGTCAAATCAAGCTCCATTATCATATCCGGGCCTGCTTGTTCCACACCCTCTATAGCTATTCCGGCCATGGTCAAGCGGTGGGCCAGTTCTTCTGCAGTCCAATCTATATCGACATATTCTTTTAACCAATTTATTGATACTCCCATACTTTACCTCCTAAAACTGCTTTAAGAATCTCCGGTCATTGTCAAAAAACAGGCGCAGATCGTTGATCCCGTATTTTAGCATGGCTATCCGTTCAATACCCATTCCAAACGCAAACCCGGTTACCTTCTCCGGATCATAACCGCCATATTCCAACACTCGTGGATTTACCATCCCGGCGCCTAGGATCTCCAACCATCCAGTATGGGAACACACCCGGCATCCCTCACCTTTACATATAACACAGGATATGTCCATTTCTGCACTTGGTTCAGTGAATGGGAAAAAACTGGGTCTAAAACGCACCTTTAAATCAGCATCAAAAATCTCCCGGGCAAATTGCATTAAAGTCCCTTTAAGATCCGCGAGAGTAATCCTATTATCCAAGACCAATCCCTCTACCTGCTGAAACATCGGTGAATGGGTGGCATCATCATCCTTACGGTAAACTTTACCCGGTATGATAATTCGAACTGGAACCTGCGGAGCTAACTTTTCCATGGTGCGAACCTGTACTGGGGAGGTATGAGTCCGCAATACTATGTCCTCATCGATGTAAAAGGTGTCCTGCATATCCCTAGCTGGATGATCCCTGGGGACATTGAGAGCTTCGAAGTTGTAATAATCCAGCTCAATTTCAGGCCCTTCGGCAATATTGAATCCCATTCCTACGAAAATATCCCGAATTTCTTCATAAACTCGGGTAAGAGGATGCTTGCTGCCTCTCATAAAGGGCAGTCCGGGAAGGGAAACATCAATTTTCTCTGCCACCAGGCGCTTCTCCAGTTCCTCGTGTTTTAATTCCTCCGTCTTCTTATTAATCATCTCTTCCAACTGCATCTTAAACTGATTAGCAGCCATCCCCAGTTCTGCCTTCTCTGCCGGACTCAAGTCCTTGAGACTTCTCAAGAGGAGAGTAATTTCTCCTTTTCTACCCAGGGTTTTAACCCTGAGATCGTTCAGTTTTTCAATACTCACTGCCTCTTGCAGAATTTTTTCAGCACGGGCCTTAACTTCATTTAATTTTTTCAACATCTGTTTTAATCCTCCTTGGCAGAAAATAAAAAATGCCTTCTTCCCTAAGGGACGAAAGCAATGTTTCCGCGGTACCACCCAAATTAACCAAGCATCATCATACCTGATTCACTTATTACCTTTAACGGCGGCAACCGGTAGGACCTACTACTATTTCAATCCACTGCTCCCAGGTGAATTCGCCTGCATTTTCCTTAGCTGTACTTACAGTCGGTGATACAGCCTCCCTGAAAGGATAAATTACAGCTTACTTGTCCTGTTCATCGCATTTATTTGTATGCTTATTGGGTCATAAGCATCTTATAAAGAAGATAATAGGCGATGCATCCAGATGTTTCAAATAGCTGCCAGTATATATCAGCTTGAGCTATCATCATGGGTTCACCCTCCACTTTCTAAATACAGGAACGCTTCAAAGTTACTTTTCCCAATACTGCAGTATTACAAATGAAGTGAATTACTTCCTCTTTGCTTCACTGCTTCGTAAACTATTATACCACAGGCTACACCTGCATTTAAAGAATCAACTGGGGTAATTATTGGTATTTTAAAAGAGTGGTCACAAATATTTAGCATCTTGGGGCTAACCCCTCGAGCTTCATTGCCGATAATTATGATAACCCGACCAGTAAAGTCAACTTTATCTATATAAAGATCGGTATTAAGTGAGCTGGCCAGGACCCGATAACCCTCTTCTTTGCTCATAAGCAAATGATCAACAGATATATCGGCCAAGACTGGCACATTGAATACTGCCCCCATACTGGCTCTCACCACCTTGGGGTTAAACGGGTCCACACACCCGCGGCTCAGTAATACCCCCTGTACCCCAAAGGCCCAGGCGGTACGAAGAATTGTTCCCATATTACCGGGATCTGTTATATGGTCTAGAAAAAGTAAAAATCCCGAGTTCTGTGTAATGTCATCCAAATCCCATTCCGGAATCCGGGCTACTGCCACAATTCCTTGAGGAGTCAGGGTATCACATATATATTTCATTATATTATGGTCGATTTTCACCCATTCTACATCCCTGGTTTTCCTAAACTCATCCAGATATTGCTCCGCTGTTTCCCGCTCCACAAAGATTCTTAGCAATTCCTGCTGTCCCTTTACGGCCTCGCAAAACAAATTCCTGCCTTCAATCAGATACATCTGCTCACGGTGCCGATACTTCTGTTCCTTTAAACGGGCCGCATCCCTTATTTTTTGATTATCTCGAGACTTGATTTCCTTCATACTTCTTGTCACCTTTAATCTTTAATTAAACTTTTTCAGTTCATTCCCGGAGTATTATGATTGGTCTGAAGAAGGAGGGTGGGCGATTTTCCGAGCGCACAGGGATGGAATAGCATTCATTACGTTATATGGAAAATGTTCTATTTGCTATGCCAGGACCGGCTGCCGGCGGAAACAAAACTTTATCCTCACCACTGTAGTAATAGCAGCAATTTTCAACAATAATAAAAAAGTATGGTGTTTTACCATACTTTTTCTTATAATCAATTGTTCACAGTGCTTTTGGCCAGTTCAGCAAGTTGGGAAAATCCCTGCGGGTCACTTATGGCAAGCTCCGCTAACATCTTGCGGTTAATGTCTACTCCGGCCACTTTCAGGCCGTGTACCATTCTGCTGTAAGTAGTGCCGTTATCTCTAGCAGCTGCATTTATTCGGGCTATCCATAGTTTGCGAAAGTCCCGCTTTTTCAACTTCCGGTGAATATACGCGTACTGACCGGATTTCATTACTTGCTGATTGGCTACCCGGTAGAGCTTCGATTTGGCTCCGCGGTATCCTTTAGCCATTTTTAATATCTTTTTGTGTCTTCTATGTGAAGTCACGCCGCGTTTTACCCTTGGCATCGTAACTACCTCCCACTATTATTTTACTGAATAAGATTAGAAATACGTTTGTTTTCCGGCTCACTTACCAGCCCCGCCTTACGCAATTTTCTCTTTCTTTTGGGACTCTTTCCTCCTAAGAGATGGCTGGCATATGCTTTGGCTCTCTTTATCTTACCGCTGCCGGTTTTCTTAAATCTTTTGGCGGCTCCGCGGTGGGTTTTCATTTTAGGCATCTGCTTCTTCCTCCTTCTTGCTTTTCTCGGGTTCCAGTTTGGGTACCAGTATCGAAACCATGTTTCTTCCCTCAATTTTTGGAAGTTTTTCCACCGAGGAAATATCCGATAACTGCTCGGCCAATTTCACACATAAGCGTTCACCCAATTCAGGATGAGTGATTTGCCGGCCACGGAACATAATAGTAACCTTTACTTTATCGCCGGCAGTCAGAAATTTCCTGGCGTTTTTAGCTTTCACCTGGAAATCATGGTCCTCGATATTGGGCCGCATTTTCACTTCTTTGACCGAAACAATCTTTTGCTTTTTGCGGGATTCCTTTTCCCTTTTGCTCTGCTCAAATTTGAATTTGCCATAATCCATCAAACGACAGACCGGTGGTTTAGCAGAAGGGGCTATTTCTACCAGGTCAAGCTGCTTTTGCTCAGCCATTTCAACGGCTTCTCTAATAGGAACAATTCCCAGTTGCTCGCCTGTTTCGCTGATAAGCCGGACCTCTCTTACTCGAATTTCCTCGTTAACTCTCCAATCCTTGCTGATAAGAAGTTCACCTCCCGAAAAATATAAAAAGCGGGCTACAAAAGCCCGCTTCTTTAATCATAATAATCCGCCAGAATAGTATACTGCCCGCTATCGAAATCTGGTTGATTTAATCAATACCTTACTAGCTTACGCTGTAAGGTGAGAAGCCAAGCTCCTGCTTAGTACACCAAAGAGTATAGCATAAATTATTTTAAGATGCAATGCTATCTATTGCGCTTTTCTTCTATTTCTGTGAGCAACCCATTCTTAAAATCTGCTAGAGTTGCTGCCCCCAGGTCACCTTCTCGACGATGTCTGACTGATACGGTGCCTGCTTCGACTTCTTTATCTCCTACGATTAGCAGATAAGGTATCTTTTGCATCTGCCCTTCCCTAATCTTGTAGCCTGTTTTTTCACTGCGCAGATCTGCTTCCACTCTGATACCTTCAGCTTTCAGCTCTTCAACTACCTGTTTGGCATACTCATGGCTGCGATCAGTAATAGGCAAGACCCGAACCTGTACCGGTGCCAACCAGCTAGGAAAAGCTCCCGCAAAATGCTCAGTTAATATACCGATAAACCGTTCGATGCTTCCGTAAATAACCCGATGCACCATAACCGGCCGGTGTTTCTCCCCATCTTCACCTACATAAGTAAGGTCGAACTTCTCCGGCATCTGGAAGTCCAGTTGAATAGTACCGCACTGCCAGGTTCGATCCAGTGAATCCTGCAGATGGAAGTCTATCTTGGGACCATAAAACGCCCCATCTCCCTCATTGATCCGATATTTCATGCCTTTTTCGTCCAGAGCCTGTTTCAATGTCTCAGTGGCAACTTCCCATATCTCATCCGAACCCATAGCTTTTTCCGGTTTGGTGGATACTTCGACATGATAAGGAAAACCAAACAGAGTATAAAACTTGTCTACCAGGTCGATAACCCCTTTTAGTTCTGCAATAATCTGATCTTCAAGCATAAAAATATGCGCATCATCCTGAGTAAAAGCCCTTACCCGCATAAGTCCGTGCAATACCCCGGACATCTCATGCCGGTGCACCAGGCCCATCTCTCCCATTCGCAGGGGCAGATCCCGGTAGCTGTGTATGGTCTGTTTATAGACCAGCATTCCTCCCGGGCAGTTCATCGGTTTAATGTTGAAATCTTCCTCATCAATGGTGGTATAATACATATTCTCTTTATAATGATCCCAGTGTCCTGAATTTTCCCACAGTTCCCGCTTCAGGATGATAGGAGTTTTTATTTCTTGATAACCAGCCTGGGCATGTTCCTCCCGCCAAAATTTCTCCAATTCATTGCGCAGGATCATTCCCTTGGGCAGGAAAAATGGGAATCCCGGACCTTCATCAAGGACCACAAACAGACCCAACTCTCTTCCCAGGCGGCGATGATCGCGCTTTTTAGCTTCCTCTAATTTATGCAAATAATCATCCAGCATAGTCTTTTTAGGAAATGATGTGGCATATATCCTCTGCAACATCTGATTGGCTTCACTGCCACGCCAATATGCTCCCGCCAGACTCATGAGTTTAACCGCTTTTAGGCGTCCGGTTGAAGGAACATGGGGCCCGGCACAAAGATCAACAAATTCTCCCTGCTGGTAAAGACTTATCACCGCATCTTCAGGCAGGTCTTCAATCAGCTCAACCTTATACTGTTCATTTCTTTCCTGGAAAAAATTAATTGCTTCCTCCCGAGATAACTCTTTCCTAATTATCGGATAATCTGCCTTAATTATTTTGAGCATTTCTTCTTCTATAGCTTTAAAATCCTCGGGAGTAAAAGTGTGTTCGCTTTCAAAGTCATAATAAAAACCTTTATCGATGGCGGGACCAATGGCTAACTGAGTACCCGGCCAGAGCCTTTGCACCGCCTGAGCCATAACATGAGATGAAGAATGACGGTAAACCCCCCTGGCTTCCGGGTTATCAAAGTCTAAAAATTCCAGGGATCCATCTTCAATGACCTCTGAATGCAGATCTTTTAACTGCCCGTTGAATCTGGCCACAACAGTATTTTTGGCCAGCTTGTTACTTATGTCCTCAGCGACTTGCAGCAGGCTGATACCCTCAGGATATTCTCGCTGGCCGCCGTCTTTTAATTTTATTGCCACCATTTTTATTACCTCCTGCTTTTATATGTTTTTTGCTTAAAGGGGAAATATTAGCAGTATACCGATCTGTATAATTCCTATCAAGAATCCCAAAACTCCTCCTAGTATCTCAATAAATTTAAGCTCGGTAGCTGATACCTTCCTAACCATATCTTCCAACTGTTGTATATCAAGTTCATTAATTTTGTCCTCTACCATCTTTTTTATATGTATTTCCTCACTTAAATGAACCTGACTGGCTTTTATCACCTGTTTAATAATCTCTTCTGCTTCCTGACGCAATACCCTGTCCACACCACTCCCAACCAGATTTGTAATTCTGCCGGGAATAAAGCCGGGCACGGCATTTGATACACGAGTCCTGATAATCTCCATTATCCTGTTCACCAGGGTTTCACGTACTTGGGGAGTATCAATTTTCTCGAATATATCCTCCAATGACAATAGTTGCTCATCTACAATTGCTCCAATACTGCTGGCAATATCTACTCGCCGCTTGGGCAAGAGTCCATATAATTCAAATAGCCAGCAGTTCACAGGCTCTCTCGGCCAAAAGAGCAGTTTAATGGCAACTACATTAGTAACATAGCCGATAAAAGCACTGATAATTGGAATCGCTATTAACTGATACATATTATTCACCTATTTTTCTATTAGGAAAAATATATCAAACTTTGACAATTACCGCAAACTCCTAATTTATATTATTGTCTCAGGGGTTGTGAGGGGGACCGGGTTATTAACAACATTTGGTCTTGGAAAACAAATTAACTCCAACTGTACTTACAAATTGTCAACAACCCTGTCCCCCTCACAACCCCAAATAGTCCCCTTTAGACAAGGGGACTATTTGACTTGCAACACATAAAGCAATTTATTTATTTGCGTTTGCCGCCCGGTTCTATTTCAAATAAATAATGGGAACATTTTTTGCAGCCGCTGCAAAACACGATTTTGTCTGCAAATACTTGTTTGATAATCTCCACTGATTCGTTGCGGGGTAGTTCAGCTGCATTGTGGATTATTATCCTGCGGGGAGCAATGGTAATTAATATGCTTACTAAGAGATCATCGAGACTTACATCATCCAAGAGTAGATCATCGAGATAGTGCTGCATATACTGCTCTTCGATTTTACATCCGGTATGATCCCATAAATAAAATAACCCATTATTACCCAATAGAAGATTTACTTCCCGAACCCTTGGAGACTGAGTATCTACAAAATACCGTAACAGGTTAACAAAATCATTATATTCTTTTTCGTTTCTTAATTCCTCAGCGGCAACTTCTACCGAAAATTTTATCTCAGTAAGATAATCTCTCATGCAAAAGTTTATAAATCCTTCTACCGCCAGGTATTCATAATTATTTATATGTTCAAGTATGCGATGGGATATCCTATTCTTGCGTCCATAATTCATAAGCAGATTTAAACTATCATTTTCGTGACATCTACGCAGGAAATCACCCGATTTAATATAAAGGGACTGTTTATCATCTGGACTTGTTTTCCGGTATGACTTGACTATTTCTTTCCACAGCAATCTTGATTCCCAGTCATTAACAATATGTTCAGCCAGAACTTCAGCCATCTGATGTTTGAATATATAGATGATATCTTCGTTTCTAAAAGTACTGTCCTGTTTTTCCGGTCCATGCAGTCTGAAGTATAGAAGCTTGGTTGCCAGTTGATTTGTCAGTTGTTGAAAAGGGATAACTTCAACATCCAGCTCATATCCCCTTTGCTTGATCCACCTCAACCGGTTATCAAGTTCTTCCAAAAAGTTATCTATATTATGGGCCGTCGCTACCTGATATTTATAAATCATAATCGGCCTCCATCAAAAAGTTAATATATTATATGTTTGCCTTAAAATCATTATTCAATCATACAAGCCTTGAAAATACTGTTATTTCCGGCATTTTTTCAATAAAAAAACAGGTCTGGCAGACCTGCTCA
>CAZXIR010000042.1:0-2143 GCA_964640845.1 uncultured Syntrophomonas sp. | reverse complement strand
ATGATTATTGCCAACCCTAAAAACCATAGAGCAACTGAGATATATGGGTTTGATTTAACAATTGGAAGCAAAAACATGATGCCTATTGCTAATAATACCAAGATCATTAAGAACTTGCTCCGGAACATTTTTAACTCCTCCCTCTGGGTAATCTATTTTAATTATAAATTAGTGAATTAATAATATGATAGCCCCAAAGGAGAAAAATACACATAAAAAAACTGCTAAGCTGTATATAATTGGCATACTCTACCTAGCAAATTAGAGTTTTTCGCTTGGAACGAATGGACCATAGTAAAAACTCTCAACCCAAACGCAAACCAGAAGAAGCATCCCCTCCCCCTGGTTTTCTTAATTTTTTCTAAATCTTCGAAACTATAAAAGGCGTTTTTACCTATCTCTTCTTCCAGGATCATTAATAATAATTCCTTCATTGTTGTAATTCGTGATAAGTATCATATGCGGTGTGATACCAGTGTCAAACACTTTTGGGGTCTTTATAAAATTATTTAACTTGAAAACAATAGCAAGTTCCCTCCCAATATTCCAGCGCCTCCACTTTAGATGGAATTAGACATGCATAATTGCCTGGGTTAAGCTGCTGTTTTGGAATTATCTGAATATAATTACCTTTTGCAACAATTTCAGATTCCACTGACTCAACATAACGCAAACCACTTCGAGTTACATTTATATCTAGGGTTGTAGTACCTCTAAGAATTTTCATGACGAATTGAGAATTTAGTGTACCGGCTGCTAAAATGCTTCTTAAAGTATCGGTATCACCATTTAAATCTTTTCCATCAGCAGATAATACAATATCTCCAACCATAAGACCTGCATTTGAAGCACTTGAATTATTAACCACTTGAGTTATAACAACTTGACTGTTTTTGCTACCCAACCCTACTCCAACATAATTATTAAATTTGACTATTTGTATAGTTGGCAACTGACTGGCGGAAGATTTGTACAATACTACTGGTAAATTGGACGATGTCATTGGACACCCACTGAAAATATCAGTACTTCCTGAATAGACGCTATTAATTCCTAATCCTTCATAATCATATTTACATGAGACACCAACACCGGCTAATTCATGTGCCTCTCCATTAGATGCCAGATAAAACCCATTACCAGGCGGCACAACATCTCTATCATTTACTTCTGATTTTTTTGTGGTTATCGGATTCTGATTTTCTTTATTTGTGCCTTTTGCCTGTCCATTAGTCCCTCCATTGGGATCTACAACCGGATTTTGTGAATTACAACCCAGCAAAAGAGTTGCAATGATTAAAAGTAAAATAATCACCATCATTCCCTTTGACGGTCTACGCATAAAAATCCCCCCTTGTCTATTGTGTTCTGTTTAATATTTATCAGACTTTCACCACCTCCACTTCGGTTATCAGCTCTGCAAACTCACTTCAAACATATTAGCCTCACTGGCCAAAGAGAATCTTTCACCACTTGAAAGAATATATGGCTGCCCATTTGTCAGTTTAGTTTTCGAAGCGAGAAATGTTCCGTAAGACGATCCCTTATCCTGAAGAATAAAGCTATTTTGAATTTCATCGAAACTCACTTCACAATGTACTCTGCTTATTCCTTTCGCATCTGGTGCAAATACAACATTACAACTGCCAGGATCTCTTCCCAATATTAACTTGTCACCGTCAAAGGAATATGATTGTCCGGAATGTTGACCTGCTATACTACGTAAAATTGGCCTGGATGAAACATTAACAGTATTCATCGGATTGGTTTCTTGAAATGATTGAGTAGAAGGGGTTGGATTAAGTATAACCTTTGGACTGAAAATATTTTCAAACTTACCATCGGAATTTTCTTTGATGTTTAAAATACTAACTACGCCAGCTACTGCAAACAGCAGAATATTCATATAATATCCGAACTGCATACTCACCAGACTTCCAGCCAGTCCTCCGCTTAATTTCCCTCCTAAAGAGAGCAAGGCTATAATGCCTATAACACTTACGATAACAGTAGCAATTGCAGATTTTTTCTTTTCAATAAACGATGCACCAAACCCACAGATTGCTGCTAGAAGGGCAAAAACTGCCGAAGCATAACTTGGTATTAAATAACTTTTATCCCCCATTATCAGTTGAAAGCCGCT
>CAZXIR010000041.1:0-17091 GCA_964640845.1 uncultured Syntrophomonas sp. | reverse complement strand
CTAAAAACGTCAATAACTCTGATTTCCTTAGAAATATTTAGATTTTCAGCTAATTCTTTCAAATAGTTATAATACGCTATAGCCAAACCTTTGTCAACCTTAAGAGTCCTTCGGGAATCATCAGTTTTATCAACATTTATGTTTATTTCTATCCTACCCCGCTGAATACTTTTCTTAACTTCCTCTTTAATCCTTTCTTCCAGAATATTGTATCTGCGCGGCATGCGAATATGCGGATCAAAAAAACGATGGTTAACGCCTCTAATCTCGCAACTTACCTGATAACCGCCTTCATTTAGCTGGCTGCGTCCAAAACCGGTCATACTTTTTACCATAAGACACTACCTTTCACTTCAAATAAATTATAAAAGCTATCCCTTCCAACTATTGTTTGTATTTGATAGCTTGTCTTGATATATTATAAGCTAAAATGTATGTAAATATATAATAACAATGAATCTAACGATACATCAACACGTTGAATCAGGATTTTGCATAACCAGTTAGTAAAGCGATCTTCAAACTAGGTAAATACTGCTCGATAGGTATGGCTTATAAATGTTAGGCAAAACCCTGATTAAATACCGGGCGGATAGGTGAACTAAGCAAACACTCAGGCAGTCTCAGGTCTATCCAGCAATTGCGGCATACCCCTAAATTTCCTGGCCAGGAAAAGAACATATTTCCATATCAGTTTAATGCCTGATAATAAAAGTATAACCCCCCACTGCCACAATTCCAGCCCTACTGTATGAAAAATTTCCTGCAGAGCAGGTAGATATACTACGCCTAGATGCATAATAATTGAACATCCAACTGCATACAGCAGAAACTTATTACCCAGCATACCTAATTCAAAGGGTGAATACTTCTCAGAACGACATTCGAACACATAAAACAACTGAGCTAATACCAGGGTGGTAAAGGCCATGGTCCTGGCAGCATCTAGTTCCAACACGTTATTCCAGCGACAGTAAATCAATCCTATAGTAAAAGCCAGCAAGGTAACCACAGTTATATATATACCCCGACCCACAATTATCCACCCCAGTCGGTTGGAAAATATACTCTCATCCTGCCGGCGTGGTTTTCTGTTCATTATACCAGGTTCCGGCGGTTCCAATCCAAGAGCCATAGCTGGAAGACCATCGGTCACCAGATTAACCCATAATATTTGTATAGGAAGCATAGGGAGAGGAAACCCCAGGATAGAGGATACGAACATAACCAGAACTTCTCCTATATTACAGCCCAGCAAGTACCTAATGAATTTACGTATATTATCATATATTGCTCTACCTTCATATATGGCCCGCACAATAGTTGAAAAATCATCGTCGGCCAGAATTATGGAGGAAGCTTCCTTAGTAACCTCGGTGCCGGTTATACCCATGGCTATACCAATATCGGCTGCTTTTACAGCCGGGGCATCATTAACTCCATCTCCAGTCATAGCTACAATATGGTTATTTTGTTTAAGTGCTTTTACAATTCGATACTTATGTTGAGGTGTTACCCGGGCAAATACTCGACTGCTGATTGCCTCCCGGCACAACTCTTCATCAGATATTCTATCAATCTCACTACCGCTGATAACTTTTCCACTGTACCCCATTCCTATTTGAGTCGCTATTGCTCGGGCAGTTTGAGGATGATCACCAGTAATCATAACCGGAGTAATGCCGGCATTCAGACAGCTTTGTACCGAAGCTGCTACTCCTGGCCGGGGTGGATCAATAATTCCGCATATGCCTATTAAAACCAGGTTCTTTTCCAAATCCTGATCCTTTAGTTTATCATACCCTTCATCCAAGGTCCGACAGGCAAAAGCCAGTACCCTCAATGCCTGGGTCCCCCATTGATCCTGGAGAGCTAATATATTCTTGCGGTCTGTTTCCCTTAACACCCTTACCCGGTCATCAACCATGACTTGCTTGCAGTGCAATAGCAGTACATCGAGTGAACCTTTTACCAAGAGCATATAATCCTGCTTGTTTTTTACCACCACGCTCATTCTTTTGCGGTTAGAATCAAAAGGTATTTCTCTTAATACCTTACCCTTCTTTTCAACCCCGGCCTTATTGGCCATGACCAGGAGAGCTCCTTCAGTAGGGTCTCCTTGAATCACATATTCCCCCCCCGGCTTCTTTTCCAGCAGGGAGTTATTACAGTTTAGAGCAATCTCCATTAAGATTTCTAAAGTTGGGTAAGTTAAAGGATTGATATCCCCTCCGCTAGCCAAAAATCTACCCTGAGGATTATATCCATCTCCCTGTACTTCAATAACTTTATTCATAGAAGCAAGTTTAGTCACCATCATCTTGTTCTGGGTCAAAGTGCCGGTCTTATCTGAACATATAACTGTTGTACAACCCAAGGTTTCAACGGCCGGCAGCTTCCTTACGATAGAATTTCTTCTGGCCATCCGTTGTACTCCCAAAGCTAGAACTACGGTTACGATAGCTGGAAGCCCTTCGGGAATGGCTGCTACAGCCAAACTAATACCGGCTAATAGCATAGTTACCGTGTCTTCCCCCCGATATATACCTAATACCGCAACCACCGAACAAACCGCAATACAAATGACAATAAGCACTCTTCCTAACTGGTCCAGTTTTTTCTGCAAAGGGGTCATTGAGGCAGGTGTTTCTTTAATTATTTTGGCGATTTGTCCGATAACTGTACGGTTGCCGGTCTCTACAACTATCGCCTTGCCTCTGCCTCTAGTCACTGCGGTACCCATATAGGCCATATTTTTGTGATCAGCTAATGGAGTTTCTGGCTCCAATACTATATCAGCATTCTTGGAAACTGGATGGGACTCACCAGTTAAAGTTGATTCATCAACTTCCAAACTAAATGCTTCTATCAACCTTAAGTCGGCCGGTATTTTATCCCCAGTACTAATTAATACAATATCTCCCGGCACCAGTTCTTCTGCTTTGATCGTTATCCTCCGACCATTGCGCAAAACTGAAGCATGAGCTGAAGCAAGTTTCTTTATCTCTTCCAGAGAACGCTCTGCCCGGTACTCCTGGACAAACCCTAATATGGCATTCAAAATGACTATAGCCATGATGGTAATAGCATCTGCCATAGCTCCTACGATACCGGATATTACTGTGGCGGCCAGCAAAACCAGTATCATGGTATTCATGAACTGATCCAGTAAAATTTTCACGGGGTTAATTCTTTTTTCTTCTTCAATCTTGTTCATAAACATGGCCTGCAGGCTTCGAACTGCAGAATTACTAAGCCCCGTATCAGCATCACTCTGTAATACCTTTATTGCTTCCAAAGCGCTTTTTCCCTGCCAACAGCTGTCTGCCATATCTTCAGCCTCCCCAAGACCTTTATAAAAATCTTTATTCACCACTCCCCAATAAAAGAACTACATACTCAGGGACATTCCTATCACCAAGTCCCCCCAGGATAGGTGTGTCCCTGTTCCTTAACCCGAGAATCTCACCCCACAGCCCACCATCCATCGAAGCCAGGTGTGTCCCTGTTCCTTAGCCCGAGACCCCCACCCCACAGCCCACCATTGTCAGACTCTTAACTCAACCCAACAAAAAAAAGCCGTTAACCGGCTTTTTTAAACTCTATTATTAAATTATGGGGTTATCCTGCCTCAGGCATCATTCTCATCAACCCGAATACCATCTCTAAGCTTAATGCATTGTTCTATAGTAAATTCTTCCGGCACCGGTGCTGAAATAAACAATCTGCCGGCACCATCATAAAAAGCATCTCCGCTATGACATTCCTTGAATATTCCGTAGGTCTTTAAAACAAAATCACTGACCCGTTCTCCAAACAGTACGATAATTGGTGCATTTAATATCTGTATCTCCTCCAACAAAAATGGCAAACAGTTTATTATATTCTCATCAGCAGCCTTAATGGGAATACCTTCACAAGATTTTCCTGATAGCAAACAATTGTAATCGCGGTCAATCAGTTTTTTGTTTTCCAGGTAACAGGAGGTATTATTACGTATAGAGCATGCTTTCGGCTGACAGCGCACCATAAAGGTGTGGTATATTTTAGTGGTTTTAAACTCATTTTTTATGATCTCTCGCAGCTCTATAAGTCTATCTGGATTCTTAACAGCATTATGGTCATTTTCAAATACCAAAATCATCTCCGGTTCCAAATCACCTTTACCCATGGCAGGTTTACGGATGCAGCTTAATAACGACTTACAACGCTTACACTGGGCGATCCGGTCTTCCATTTCAATAATGAAACGAATATTCTGTTCTCTTCGCCCTTCTACAGCCATTTCATCCATCTCCCTTCACAAATTAAAAACAGAAAGGATTATATAATTTATTGCTGTTTTTGTTCAATTTTATATAAATATTCCCGTGTTCGAGTATTAATTCCCCAAGTGGAATCGGCCAGTTTCATGCTTAGATATTTCCTCATATTAACATCTAAATCAGGATTGGTGTAATCCAACAACAAATAAAAAGACCTGAGTATATCTACCATGTTTGAGAATAGTCTTTCCGTAGGTATGTTTTGCATCAGCTTATCTTTCTTCCCATAATGATACACCATCTTTTTTATAACCCACAACATTTCAACATTAGACCATTCATCCTTTATAATTATCTCTTCCAAAAGGCTATCTACACCCATACTATATTCCTTGTTTTCTAGATCTGTCCATTCCCGGCTTCCAAAGACCGTATCATCTATACCTAATAATTCCTCAACCAGATTTCTCTCTTTCACGTTCTTCCTCCTACAATACTATCTTATAACCCTTCGTGCTCCCACATATGACTTGGAATAATAACTTTCCGCCAGAGATGTTAATATAACCCCTCCACTGCGTGGCGAGCTGGAATGAATAAATCGATTGTCACCGGCATAAATTCCTGAATGGTCAATACCTGAG
Organism: uncultured Syntrophomonas sp.; assembly: GCA_964640845.1. Taxonomy (GTDB): domain Bacteria; phylum Bacillota; class Syntrophomonadia; order Syntrophomonadales; family Syntrophomonadaceae; genus JAAYJK01. The sequence continues at coordinate 12,182 of CAZXIR010000041.1, read as the reverse complement.
CCATTACAGGCAAAAAATACAATATCACCTATTACAAGATCGCTCTTACTGACTGCTGTGCCCTGCTGATATTGTGCGGCAGCTGTTCTGTTAAGCTGATAGCCACACTGTTTAAATACATATTGGACATATCCCGAACAATCAAATCCGGACGGAGTTGTACCTCCATAGGCATAAGGAACACCCAGATACTGCCTGGCAATGTCTATTATCCTCTGCCCATCTACTGTTGATCCTGACCGAGATACTTCAGCTGTAGTACTGGCTGTTAGAACCAGTTTCTGTCCTGGATATATTCTATCGTTGCCCAACCCATTTAGACTCATTAATTGATTACTACTCATACTATACTTTTCGGCTATCCTGCCTATGCAGTCTCCAGCCTGCACAATATAAAATGACTCCGCAGTTGGTTGTGGTGATGGTACAACAGCAACAGCGCTTGGTTCAGTTACAGTGGCAGCTGATACTTTAATGGCATTCTCCCCACCTGTATTGCCCTTAACCTGAATCTTTTGCCCGATATTTAAAAAGTCGCTGCTCAATTGGTTGATTTGCTTAAGTGTCTGTACACTCATTCCAAAACGGTCAGCTATCAAACTCAGACAGTCTCCCGCTTGTACAATATATATACTATTGGTCGGTGTTACCGTTGGTATATTCTGAGTCTGCCCCATATCGGCATGCAGTATTAGTTTATCACCAATACTCAGTTTATCGGACTGGATACCATTTAATTCCATTAACTGTTTAACCGTCATTCCATTATGGGTTGCTATTTTCCACAATGAATCACCTGATTTTACTGTATAAGTCGTTTCGATAGCCAAGGAGCTTGTACTACCGAAAAAAATAACGATAACCACCAACAATATTTCGATAAACTTCTTCACTTATACCTATCCTTTCCAGAACTTTTCCATTTACGGGAATGATTCTACAAGGATAGGCCTCTTTCCTGCTTGATCTATTTTTTTCTATTCGTTTTTTCCTTTTTTCGATTAATATATCCCTTTAGCTGATTGACTAAATGGGGACTAACTCCACATGATCCAAGTTCATGAGAATGCGAATTTCCTGTACTACCATGGAAATCGGAACCCCCTGTAACCAGCAGATTCTTTTCTCCACATATTTCCACATATTTCCGTATCAGACTTCGATTGTGTTCCGGGTAATATACTTCCAAGCCGTCTACACCCATTTGAATAATCAAATCCACTATATGATCATTCTTTATCAAACCAGGATGGGCCAGGATACTGGCACCTCCGCCTTCCTTGATGAGAGCCAAAGCAGTCTGTGGTTCAAATTTGTATCTGGGCACATAGGCTCTTCGTCCTTTACCGATATATTTTTCAAAGGCCTCCCGTTCGGAAACCACATATCCTTTTTCCATAAGCGCCCGGGCAATGTGAGGTCGGGCGATCAGATCTTCTGTAGCTATTTCCTGAATTCTAGCCAGTTCAACCATCATCCCCATATGTCTGAGCTTGTCCACCATTTTTTGGGCTCTTTCTAAGCGGGCTTCTTTTATAAGTCTTAAATGTTGATCTAGTTTTTGGCTATGATAGTCAATATAATAACCTAAAATGTGAATTTCATGTCCCTTCAGCTCGGTATTCATTTCTATAGCCGGTATAAAATCCAGGTTGATGTCATTTTTTTGCAGGTAATTCACGGCAACGGCTAATCCGTCTACAGTATCATGGTCACTGATGGCCAGTCCCGCCAACTTGATTTCATTAGCTTTAGATATTACTTGTTCGGGAGTGAGTATTCCATCGGATGCTGTAGTATGTACATGCAGGTCATAAATACCCTCTGAGGAAAATTCATGACCTTCCCCTACATCATACCCTCCGATATCACGCATAATAATTCCCCCTGTTTTAAGATAAAACTTGCGTTATAATCCGCAGTGCATTTTCGTGTAAAACCATCTTTACCTCGTTATCATTGAAACCTCGATTTTTTAAAAGTTGTGGCCAGGCTTTATACTGTTCGACACCAGACATGACTATCTTATCCGCACCGTCAAAATCTGATCCCAAGGCTACATGTTTGACTCCAATCAGGTCGGCGATGTATGCTATATGGTCTATCAGATTATCTATGGTAGGGTCTTGTTCCTTAACAAAATCATTCACCTGATTTACTCCCACAATGCCACCATTTTCCCCTAGAGCCTTCAACTGCTGGTCAGTCAAATTCCTGGGATGCTGGCATAAGGCTCGCGTGTTGGCATGAGTTACTACTAACGGTTTACTATAGACCTCCAATAGATCAAAATAACCCTGTACCGAGATATGGGCACCATCCAGTATCATCCCCAGTCTTTCCATTTCCTGAACCACTTTTTTACCCCATACAGTCAGTCCGGACGCCTCGGGTCCTTCCCCAATACCTTGTGCTAATAGATTTGCTTTATTCCAGGTTAACCCCATGCTCCTTAGGCCTGATGCATACAAATCATACAGAATATCCATATCCCGGCCTAAAGCCTCTGCCCCCTCGAGATGAAGTATGGTGCCAATTTTGTCTTTTTCTATTTGAGTATACAAGTCTTCTTTGGATCTCACAGGATAGATCAGATCCGCATTGCTCTCTACTTGGTGCTGGTATAACTCTATCTGTGGTTTCAGTTTTTCCAGAGCAATATTACTCTCCTGGGGACCTACAAACAAAGCCATAAACTGAACTTTGATTCCAGCTTCAATAGCCCTTTCTAAATCAAAATGTCCGGAGTTTCTTATCAATTGCTCTTGGCGTTCATAAATGGCTGATATAGTATCACAATGCAGATCAATTATCATATTGACAACCTCCCAAAATGAAAGAACCTGCTGTAAAAGCAGGCCTTAAATACTAAAAATGTTACAAAACCTTCACCCATTTTTCTTGTACCTATCTTGGTTCAATGATCAACTTAATAGCGGTTCTCTCTTCCCCATCAATCATTATATCAGTAAAAGCAGGAATGCATATCAGGTCCATTCCACTTGGTGCCACAAATCCTCTAGCTATTGCTATGGCTTTAACGGCCTGATTAATTGCCCCCGCCCCGATAGCCTGAATCTCTGCTGCACCTTTCTCTCGTAAAACCCCTGCAAGCGCTCCTGCCACTGAATTTGGACTAGATTTAGCTGATACTTTTAATACTTCCATCAGATACCCTCCCTCAAAAAGTTATACAAACCAGATAGGCTACCCTTTAAATTATATTCTAATTCGGGGTAACAATTCCTTCTTTTTGGCAAAAAGTTTTGGATAATATTACATATAATTATTCGCTATAAGACACCGAAATCCTTTTTATGTCTTTTATTTTATCAGTATCATCATTCAGGTATAAAACAACTCCTTCCAACTGTGCTGATCCGGAAGCCACTTCAAACCTGGCTGGTCTACCGGTAAGAAACTTTTGAATAACAATATCTTTATCCATTCCCAGAATGGAATCACTGGGTCCAGTCATGCCCAGATCTGTAATATAGGCAGTTCCCCTGGGAAGAATTCTTTCATCTGAGGTTTGTATATGGGTGTGGGTACCTAGTACTGCATTCACTCTGCCATCAACATAATAAGCAAAAGCTAGCTTCTCTGACGTTGCTTCAGCATGAAAATCTACAATTATCAGATCGGCCTGGTCGTCAATTTCTGCAATTAATTCATCTACTATTTGAAAAGGACAATCGAGATTAGATACAAATACTCGACCGGACAAATTAATTACCGCTATATTTTTATTAAATCCACCCTTATATATATGATAACCTTGGCCAGGACAGGGGCTGGGATAATTGGCTGGTCTAATTAGTCGAAATTCATCATCAATAAAGTTTAATATATCCTTATTGTCCCATACATGGTTGCCCATAGTCATCACATCGATTCCAGTGGCCAGAATTTCATCCATTACCGTTCTGGTTAAACCCCTCCCCCCGGCAGCATTTTCAGCGTTGGCTATTGTAAAGGAAATATCATACTCTCTTTGTATTTGTGCCAAGCCATGTTTTAGTGCCCTTCTACCTGGCCTTCCCACAATGTCTCCAATAACTAGAATGTTCAAATATAACCCCCCGGTCAGTACTATTTGTTGAAAACAAGTACCCGACCGTGTTCTCTATAGGCCAGAAAATTGCTGGTACTCGTTTTTTCTCGGTTTATTTTGTATAAAAGATTTTCCTTAATACGTTTCTTATAAACATCTTCAGTAATTATTTTTCCACTGTCACTTATTATGAATTCACTAAAACACTTTTGCAATAGACTGGCAAAAATCTCTACTTCTCCCTCGGTCAAGGTTTCTACATCTCGATAGTATCTTAGAAAGGTCAAATTCGATGCACGGTATTTCTCAAACTTTATTTTCATTATACTCGTTTTAATCTTGGATATTTGATGAAAAAAGCCAATACATTTTTGGGCCTCGGTTATAAAACCTTCCTGACTTTCCCCATTCATTTCACCTTGTAGAGCAACTTCGATTTTTATTTCTCCATTAACTGCATCGTATTTAATAGCATTGAATTCAGGATGTTTCAATAGTACACAGATAAATATGTCTAGTCCCGCATTTTCTTCCATAAGCACCTTCTCCTTATATGTATCCTATAATCATTTTTCTTTAATAGTAATGAAAATCCTGCTTTTAGGAGACATGTAAAATATAGCAAAAAACAACAAACCCCAATTAATGGACTTAACACTAAAGTTGTACATCATATAAATAGAGGCTGCCCCTATCCAATTTGGATTTTAGGAACAGCCTCTGTTTCATCTTTGATTTCCTATTTGGCGTATTCTACTGCTCTAGTTTCTCTTATCACTACTACTTTGATTTGTCCCGGGTATTCCAATTCCTGTTCAACCCGGTTAGCTATATCACGAGCCAGAGTAATCGACTGCAAGTCGTCTATTTGCTCGGGTTTGATGATAATCCTTACTTCCCGACCGGCCTGTATGGCAAAAGATTTATCTACTCCTTCAAAAGAGTCAGCCAGCCCTTCCAGTTTTTCCAGACGTTTAATGTAGGCTTCTAACGTTTCTCTTCTGGCCCCCGGTCTTGATGCAGATATTGCATCAGCCGCCTGAACCAGAACAGCTTCGATAGTAAGCGCATCTATGTCGCCATGATGGGCAGCTATACAGTGTATTACATCTTTATTTTCCCGGTATTTTTTAGCCAGATCAATACCGATTTCAACATGTGGCCCGGCTACCTCGTGATCAACCGCCTTACCAATATCATGCAGCAATCCAGCTCTCTTGGCCAAAGTAACATCTACGTCCAGTTCAGCCGCCATAACTCCAGCTAAATGGGCTACTTCAATAGAATGCTTCAATACGTTCTGACCATAACTGGTACGATATCTGAGCCTACCTAGCAGTCTAATAATCTCAGGATGCAGTCCATGAACCCCAACCTCAAAAGCAGCCTCCTCGCCAATTTCTCTTAACTGCTGCTCGATTTCCTTCTGGGCTTTATTAACCATCTCTTCGATACGAGCTGGATGTATACGTCCATCGGAAACCAGGTGTTCCAAAGCATACCTGGCGATTTCTCTTCTAATGGGATCAAAGGAAGATAAGATTACTGCTTCGGGAGTATCATCGATAATTAAATCAACTCCGGTCATAGTCTCAAAAGTTCTTATATTTCTTCCTTCTCTGCCTATTATCCTGCCTTTCATCTCATCATTGGGCAAGGCTACTACCGATACCGTTGTTTCAGACACCACATCAGCAGCGCATTTTTGAATAGCCAATGATACTATGTTTCTAGCTTTCTTATTTGCTTCTTCACGGGCTTCAGCTTCCATATGCTTAATCATAACCGCCGTTTCCTGCCTGATCTGTTGTTCAACATTGTTCAACAGCAGTTCTTTGGCTTCTTCGGAAGTTAATCCCGATAGTCTCTCCAGTTCTTTGAGTTGTTTAGAAAGAACCATCTGTAATTCCTGTTCTGTTCTCTCCACATCTCTGATTTTGTCTTGAAGACTCTGATCCTTTTTTTCTAGAGTATCGGTTTTTTTATCCAGCATCTCTTCTTTCTGGATAATTCTTCTCTCTAAACGATCTAATTCCCTACGTCGGTCACGAATATCTTTTTCAGTTTCCTGTCGGTTACGGTGTATCTCCTCTTTAGCCTCCAGCAAAATTTCTTTGGATCTAGCCTCTGCTTCTTTTACTGACTCCTCTTTGATCCTATTTGCTTCCTCTTCAGCAGCTCCAATTTTGCTTTCGCCAATAAACCTCCTGGCAAAATAACCGAAAGTAATTCCGACAGCCAATGCAAGCATTATAGCTATGAAAGTTAATACTGTACTACCTATACTGGTCACCTCCTTCAACATAGTTATTAAATAATCCCTTATCCCTATACTTATACATAAAAAAACCGAGTTTAACCCGGTTTGATAGAAGCAAGCTATTATTTTGAATGCATCCTGTTCCTCCCAATGCGCATTAGTCTCCAAGTGTCCAGATATTGTAGTATAATACCACCACTTTGCAGCATACATTATGAAGAACCTGACAAAACCTTAACCCTACCAGACATTCTGCTTGTTTGTATCTATATTCATAGGTATACCATGCATGATTACTTGCCAATCACGCATAATTAATCTACCTTATCAACATGTCATGAAATCTATGATAAAACAATAGTCTATATGGTCAAGTCATTCACTAGACATTACCTCTATCTTGAGTCCTATTCCAATTGTAGTTACTTTACTTTGTAGTGTCAAGGTTACTCTCCAAGTTAGCAGTAGCAACATCTGGTATCATACGATTTCTTATCTTCTCCTGCAGCATTAGACAAAACTCAGGATTGTTTTTAATGTATTCCTTGGAATTTTCACGGCCCTGACCAAGTCTTTCTCCCTCATAAGAATACCAAGAACCTGCTTTTTGAATTATCTCCAGACTGGCAGCAATATCCAACAAATCACCTTCTTTGGAAATACCGGTTCCATACATAATATCAAATTCAGCTGATTTGAATGGAGGAGCTACTTTGTTTTTTACCACTTTGGCTTTAGTACGATTTCCCATGAATTCTGTTCCCTGTTTAATGGTTTCTCCCTTTCTAACTTCGATTCTAACTGAGGAGTAAAATTTAAGGGCTCGGCCTCCGGTAGTAGTCTCGGGACTGCCATAGATAACCCCTACTTTTTCCCTAATCTGATTGATAAATATACAGCAGGCTCTTGACTTACTAATATGGGCAGTCAGTTTACGCAAAGCTTGAGACATCAATCGTGCCTGCAGACCAACATGAACATCACCCATCTCTCCATCCAACTCAGCCTTTGGAACCAAGGCCGCTACTGAATCGATAACCACCACATCAATAGCACCGCTTCTTACCAAAGCCTCTGCTATCTCCAGAGCCTGTTCTCCGCTATCTGGTTGGGCTACCAAGAGGTTATTAATGTCCACCCCCAGTTTCCTGGCATAAAGAGGATCCAGAGCATGTTCTGCATCTATAAATGCAGCCATTCCACCTTCAACCTGAGCCTGAGCAATAACATGTAATGCCACCGTGGTTTTACCAGATGATTCTGGTCCAAAAATCTCTATTACTCTTCCTCTAGGCAGTCCACCCACACCCAGAGCCACATCCAAAGACATACAACCTGATGAGATCACTTCCACATTCATCAGTGAGTTTTCTCCCAGCCGCATGATGGCTCCCCGGCCAAACTGTTTTTCAATATTTTTTATGGTGCTGTCCAATGCATCTATTTTACCCTGATTAATTTCTTTACTTCCCAAAATACAAACCTCCTCAAACATATGTTCGCTTTTTACAATATTATCCGAAAGCAGGTTTCCTGTCAACAGGAAAAAAACCTCCGGATAAACCTGTCGTATTGCTCTTCTAAAACGTTATTTCAATAGCATTTCAGCTATATGGAACGTTACCAAATGTATTTAGCCGATTTTCATGGTCTCTACGACTTTGTAAACCGGTCCCTTTTTCAATAACTGGCTTTCCATGAGATAGAATTGTGTTACCTGGAATGCTCTTTTGTCTATTTCTTCTGGCATGTTTTCGGTTATATGCAGAAGCTTTTCTATATTTCTTTCAGAGCGAAATCTTCCCAGAGTTAAATGAAAATGTCGCCTGTTGTCAGGTTTAAAACCCATTTCACTTAAGCCCGCATCTATTCTGTTTCCTAGCGCCAGGGCCATATTATTCTGTCCAGATATCCCCAAATACAATACTCGCGGACGTTTCCAGTTCGGAAAACAACCTGGATTGGATACAGCTAGATTAAAGGGGGCAGATCCTTGAGCTGCTTCTTCCAGCTTCTCTTTCACTTTCACTATTCTTGTTTTATCTACTTCTCCCAGGAATTTCAGAGTAAGATGGTAATTTTCGTATTCTACCCACTTGATATCCAGCCCTGCCTGGCTTAGCTTATCTTTAAGTGATGCTGCCCCCACCTTCACATACTCTGGGACCTGGATAGCAATAAATAGACGCATATCACCTTTCCTCCCCGGTATCAAGTTTTCTGCGCACCATATCCAGAGCGGTCCTGGATGCCAACATTCGTATCATGTCCCGCTGACCGCCATACCTTAGCTCTTTAACAGTACAATTACCGTCAAACATAAGAGCTATATAAACCAATCCCACTGGTTTTTCTTCACTGCCTCCCGACGGTCCGGCAATCCCGGTAATTGATATTCCCACCTCAGTCCCGGCAATACTAACCAGACCTCGCACCATTTCTTCAGCTGTTGCAGAACTTACTGCGCCATATCTATGAAGGGTTTCCGCTTTTACCCCCAGCAAAACCTGCTTGGCTTCATCGCTGTAAGAGGTTACTCCTCCCCAGAAATAATCAGAACTACCAGGAAGATCGGTAAACATCTTGGCCAGCAACCCCCCGGTGCATGATTCCGCCAGAGCAATCTTTTTACCGAGACGTTTAAGGCCCGATGCAGTTATCTCCAGCATAGTATCCTGGTCTACTCCAAATATATTATTTCCAAGCTTTTCTTTTACTTGTTGGGTAAGATCCTCCAGCTTCTGCTGTCGTTCTTTAAGGTTTGTTCCAAAAACCTGTATTCCGATATGGATTTCGCCGCTTTTTGCGGTCAAGGCCATATTGTATCCCTCTTGCTGTTCCATTAGTTCTCCTAAAATAACCTCTATTTGAGACTCACCGGGACCAAACACTTTAATGATTCTGCTTACATCAGCGGTTTCCAACAAACCATACTCCACAGCCAGTAGGGTTTCTACCTCTTGTATATACATGGATTTCATCTCATGAGGAGGTCCGGGTAATAATACTATTAGCCGGTCATCCTTTTTCAGGTACATTCCGGGAGCTGTACCGCGTTGATTTCTTAATATTACTGCCTCGGGTGGAAACATAGCCTGCTTAATATTGCTGTCCGGCATAGGGCGTCCTCTCTTACAGAAATAACCCTTCACCCGTTCAAGTTCTTCTGCCACCAGCACCGCCTGACAGTTCATCACTTCACAGGCTATATCTTTAGTCAAATCATCTTTCGTAGGTCCCAATCCTCCACTGCAGATAACCATATCAGCAAGAGCCAATCCGGTCTTAAAAGCACACCGAATATCTCCTTCATCATCTGAGACTACTATCTTTCCTAGAACTTTAATACCCAACCGAGTGAGACTTGCAGACAAAAATATTGAATTGGTATCTACCGTGGTACCCAGCATTAATTCAGTACCTGTGGATACAATATAAGCCGTTATCAATTATAAACCGCTCCTATCATCAATTTAAGAATTTCTTTTCTTAATTTTATCATAGATGATAATGAAGCAGGAACTGTTGAAGCATGAGGGGTTGGTAAGGCACATTGCGGAGACGCGGGGCCGGTTCTTCTGCCTGCAGCAACTGCAGACAGAAGAACCGGCCCCGCGTCTCACCCGTGTCTCAATTAACCCCCTCATGGCCGGAGGTCACAACTACTTATGAAATTCTAATTAACCTGTAACAGCTCCAGAAAGCGTTCACGATTGAGGCTTTCTTCCATAACTATATTATCGGAAATGGAGAATAGACTCGTTTTGTTCCTCAACACCATCTCCCGAGTTCGCTTTTCCAATATTGAAATGATTTCCTTGCATTCCTTATATATAATCTCCTCAGGAGTATCTTGACGATTAATTACACCTAAAGAGGACAAACCTGTTTCAACAATCTTCATTGCTAAGTCCCAGGACTGCTCAAAATCGCTGGCGGCGCCGGTGCTGCGATTGCCGTATTTTATCTCTTCTGCCAGTGCACCCGCTAGAGCAACCATAATATCTCCTTCTAATTCCTCTCGAGTGTAGAGATATTGATCGTCCTGGGCAGTTTTTCGCATGAATCCTAGAGCCCTGCCTCGCGGAATAATAGTGAGTGATGAGACTGAACCCGGCTTGATCAATTCGCTGATTAGAGCATGACCGCTCTCATGAACGCTTACCCGTTCAATTTCTCCCCGGGAAGGTTTCTTATCCAGTTTTTCTCCCAAGATTACCTTGTCTATCGCCTCGTTGAAATGTTTATCGGTAATACTAGATGAATTCTCTCTCAGGGCTAGTATGGCTGCTTCATTAGTCAGGCTCTCCAGATGGGCTCCGGAAAAGCCGAAGGTAGCAGATGCTATTTCATCCAGTATCTTTTGGTCCTCGATTGGTTTATTGGTGGCATGTATATCCAATATTTTACGCCGTCCCACTTTGTCAGGAAGAGTAACCTGAACATGTCTATCAAACCGGCCCGGTCTCAATAAAGCTGAATCCAGCATATCAGCACGATTGGTAGCTCCAATTATCAGTATCATGGGATCAGATTTATAGCTTATCCCATCCATTTCCACCAATAGTTGATTCAAGGTTTGGTCATATTCCATGTGGCTGTTGTGACTGCCCCGTTTTCCGCCTAATATCTCCAGCTCATCTATAAATATGATAGCACTTTGGCTGCTCTGTTTACTGGCCTTTTTACGGGCATCGTTAAACAATTGTCTTACTCTTTTAGCACCCATTCCAGCATAAACCTCAATGAACTCACTGCCGGATGTGGCCATAAATGCAGACTTGGTATAGCTGGCAGCAGCCTTGGCCATCATCGTTTTACCGGTACCGGGGGGGCCAACCAGTAGTACCCCTTTTAGAGGCCTAATCCCCATTTTTTTTATTGCCTCGGGCTTGATAATAAATTCCAATGCTTCTTCCAATTCCTTAATAGCATTGTCCTGTCCACCAATATGTTCAAAAGTTATACCAGTTTCTACTCGAACATCTGTTCCAACATTCCCAAATTTTACTGTCCCCTGGGCTATATAAAAAAAATAAAACCCTCCTACCAGTATAGTCACCAATATAAAAGGGGTTATATTGACCCCTATAACTGCCAGTAATATCATTAATCCAATCAATACACCAGAGATCATCTCTTTCATCGGGCAACCTCACCTCATTCTATGCTGTTTCTTGTTTACTGCTGTTCCGGTCAACAATATAATACTGGTAGTCATCACCATCACTGAATTGCAAATATACCCGGTTATCATCTACAAACATCTTGTACTTGATTTGCTCCTGGCGGGCAAATTTGCCTATCTCGTCCTTCATCCACACATACTGGTTATTGGCCAGTGCTTCATATATAACCGGTTGTATATCATAATAAACCTGATCCAGTATGGTATTGTTTTGCTTGATTAAAACTATTTGATAATTGTTTGCTCCCAATTTCTCCCTAGCCATATCATCAATTTGCTCATATTCCTTCTGCAAATTTTCCACCTTTCCCAAAGTAATCTTAAGCAAGTATATCTCATCCTGCTTTTCCAGCTGGCTTTCCTCTACGCTGGCAAGACTATCAATTTGGGTTAGAAGAGGTTTTTCAATATTATAGCGAGAATATAGATAATATGAGCCCAGGCCCAGGCTAAAAGTAATTACCAGGACAGCTATAAACATTAGTATTTTAAAATCATTCCCTTTAGACAAGACTACACCCCCCCTTACTCTCGAATTATATCATAGAGTCCAGGATAAATAGAGGTTCAATATATGGAAGTATAGCGGTTTTATGACAATTGGAGAGTGGGACAGGGGGACAGGACAGAGCCACGGGGACAGGTTCCTCAGAGCCACGGGGACAGGTTCCTTGGCCCAC
>CAZXIR010000040.1:0-17183 GCA_964640845.1 uncultured Syntrophomonas sp. | reverse complement strand
GCCGATCAATTCCTGCCCGGTCGGGGAACCGGATATGCTTTTTCCTGCTGCGCCGCTGTGCAAAACATGCATCTGGCTGCTCATGCAGTGGGACTAGGAACCCTATGGTTTACCTTATACGAAACCGACAAAGTTAAGGAACTGTTAAGCATACCTGATGAATTGGATGTTGTAAGTATGATAGTTCTCGGTTACCCAGCTGAGGCAGCCGTTCCGGTCAAGAGAAAGCCCCTGGATGAGATGGTAACGGTTATCTGCTAAGAAATATATCAGTCAGGAGTGTAAATCTGATATTGTAGCGAGCATTCTTAGATGGCTTTTAACTTCCAACAAACGTTGTGGCTCGGCAACAGCTCCTTAGTGCTTATTTGCCCGGAAGACATCATTCAATTAAGCCTATTGATTTAAATGATATATACTAGATCAAATATTATGATCCCCCTGATGTTTGCCAGGATCAAACGGCTCACATTCAGGGGTGTTTTCTTTTTTTAATGCCATTGAACCAGCATATAACGCAACAGCAAATAGTGAACCGGCCAGGATTATGGGCAGCAAATTAAGTTCTCTAAATATATATATTGTAAAGCATGATAAAACCACCCCGCCTACCAGCATGTGCTGCAAAAAAATGTCCCAATTGATTACCCATTTACCAGAACAATTTCTCTGTTCCCGAAGATGAACGATTATAAAGGACACACTACTAATAATCAGCAGTAAGATCCAGAGTGATAGGTTGACAAGAGGAGTCCAGAAAAATAGAATACCAAATATTATTCCTCCCAATATCCGCCAGACATTATTCATATATCCCTACCCCCTTTCAATTCAAAGAATTAACTATGGCTCAGGGCTTTTGCTAATTCCTCTATCTCCTTACGAGCTAAATCGTCTCTTCCGGCCAGAGATTCCAGGTGATGCTGCAATTCATGCAGGACTGTATCCAGGATCTCCGCTTCCCAAGCTTCCCGTGGCTCATCCTCCAGCACTTCCACGAAAGAACCATAATAAAAAGCGATGAAACTGCCCAGGTGATCCCCTTCAACATATTCTCCCAATATGTAATAATCACCATCCCGCTGTTTTCCCTTCTGCACATTAAAGCCCCCGGTCAATTGGCAACAAAATCGGGGTGGGATGCGATTGACTGCCTTATCCAGCATATCTGTAAACTCCTTAAAAGATGGTTTGGACATTCATATTCCTCCTTATTTCCAAGCTCCTTCTTAATCATAGCAGAAAAGATGTTCTAGCTTCTTTAAAAGGTCCGGTACCTATAAAAATGAATATTATTGAGAAATTGATTGTCAGGGTAATTAGAAATAAGGTTACAAAGAGCCTGTTAAGGTGCTGCGCGAAATGCATAGAGTACTCAAACCTGGAGGAACTTCTTTAATAGTCGACATGAATCGTGAGGCTACCTATGAAGATATTGATAAAGAATTAAGGGAAATGAAGGGATTTGATAAGTATTTCGTGAAATTAGTAATTTTGCCTATGACTATTTTGCACTGACGGTAAAAATTGGTTATATTGTAACTGATACACTGGTGGATTTCCTGCCTACTCAGGGTTTTTTATCATAAAGGAGGTGAGGTGCATTGGAGGGTAACCATACCAGGGATAAATTAATAATTGTCGGTTCGGGCCATGTAGCTTTAAATGTTTATAAAATAGCTTCGCTTTTGGATTACGACATAAGCGTTATTGACAATAGAGCTGAAACCCTTACCCGGGAGCGATTTCCAGAAGCCAGTGAGCTGTTGCTGGGGGATATTGTGGAACTACTGAAGGCATACGAAATTACCGAGACTACCAGCATAGTATTAGTAAGCCATAATCACAGATTTGATGAACCTGCACTGCAGGCGATTATTAAATCTCCGGCCAGATACATCGGGGTCATGGGCAATAAACGGAAGGTAAACACATATTTCAATACCCTTAGATCAATGGGCATTGCAGACGAACTTATTGAAAGAGTTCATTTACCCATTGGCCTGGATTTAGGTGGACAGTTAGCAGCAGAAATAGCCTTGGCGGCAGTAGCTGAGATACAGGCGGTTAAATACGGACGTTCCGGGGGTTCTATTATTATAAGACAAGTTAATGAAGAGAAAGAAAAACATGATGAATTATTCTAGCTAACCCCGGTTATATGACAGCGCCGGACTTTTACCCCGACGGTAATGTTCGGTAATAGGAGCCTCACATGCCACTTCTTTGAGTTTAGACATTTAAACTTCACCTCTACTGTGGTATTGGAAGTAGGATAAACAACCCAAAAAACAGGGTACATTAATTGTAATCATACTTTTTCGTTAAGTTGATATATAAAATTTTGGACTACAAATAAAGGATTACCTGCTTATTTGTAGTATTAAGAATATATAGTTAGGGGTGGGTAATATGAGTGAGTTGAATGTAATAGCTATAAATGGCAGCCCAAATGAAAAAGGCAATACCGCTTTTTTATTACAGGAAGCTTTGAATGAATGTGAAAAAATGGGGGTCCAGAATCAAATCATTAGCTGTCATCAACTGGTGAAAAATCAAAAAGTGCCCTTTTGTACTGCCTGTTCATCGCCCTGTTCAGGTAAATGTTATGAGGACTCGGAACTGAAAAAGGCCTTTGAGGCAATTTCCCAGGCCGATGCACTTATAGTAGGCAGCCCCGTATATTTTGGTACCGTTACCGCCCAATTGAAAGCAGTCTGGGATAAAGGGAGAAAACTAAGAAGTGAAAAAAAACTTATTGATATAGTGGGTGGCGCTATCGCAGTAGGCGGATCAAGGTTCGGAGGCCAGGAAACGACCTTGAGAACTATACATGATATGTTTCTGCTGCAGGGAATGATAGTAGTAGGGGATGGATACTATCAGGATGACTGTGGTCACTCCGGGGTAGCGGGTCAGAGGCCGGCTTGGGAAGATGAGAATGCTGGGAAAAGAGCCCGCATATTAGGAAAACGAATATTTGAAGTCGCCCTGGCTACGTCTTGTTTGAGAAGACGATGAAGGATCAGATAAATGAGATTCTGCTGTAATCCTTGGTCGGGGACTGAGGATTTTTATTTTAAGCGGCAAAGATCTGTAGGGATTAGGAGTTCACAGGCTTCCGGATCAGTTAAATGCCTTAGGGAGGTGAAGAGGTATGATCATCAGACAAGAAATAGAAACAAGAGAAAAACAGATGTTAGCTCCCTATGCAACTCTGGCGGTGAAATCCAGAGGCAGGAAAAGGAAGCAAGAAGCGGATCCCATCCGCACCTGTTTTATGGTGGACCGAGACCGGGTAGTTCATTCAAAATCGTTTAGGCGGTTAAAACATAAGACCCAGGTTTTTATTGCTCCTCCGGGAGATCATTATCGAAGCAGATTGACTCATACTCTGGAAGTTAATCAGATTGCCAAAACTATCGGGGCCGGCCTGAATTTGAACATAGATTTGATAGAAGCCATAGCTTTGGCCCATGACCTGGGGCATACCCCCTTTGCTCATGCCGGAGAACAGATTTTGAATAGTTTACTAGCTACCGGCTTTAGGCATAATGAAAACAGCATTAGGGTATTAACCAGGGTAGAACAGCATCGGACCGGAAGAGGCTTGAATCTTAGCTGGGAGGTACTGGATGGGGTACTTCATCACAGTGGATATGATGATAGCGATAAAATGGCGACTACCCTGGAAGGACAGGTAATAAGGCTGAGTGATAAGATTGCTTATGTTCAGCATGATATTGATGATTCAGTACGGGCAGGACTGTTGTCCCTGGAGGATATTCCTCAGGATTACCTGGATAGATTGGGATATACCCACAGCAAAAGAATAGCTACTCTGGTAAATGACACTATTATGCAGACCCGCCGTTTGATCGATGAGAAAAGGGAAATAGTAGTAAAACCGTCTCCAGATATCGATCAAGCTTTGAAAGGTTTGCGAAAATATATGTTTGATTTTATTTACAATGGTCCGGTTTGCCAAGCGGAGCGATCCCAGGCCGGTTTTATTATAGAACATTTGTTCAAGTATTATAAGAAAAACCCCAGTAAAATGAGCACAAGATATATGGAAATAGCTGAAGAAGAAGGATTAGATCGGGCAGTAGCAGACTATATCGCGGGAATGAGTGATGAATACTGCATTTCAACTTTTATGGAAATATATGTACCACGTTCTCTCGTTCCTGAGGCCAGCAAACCCTGGGGACGTGTATTAAAAAATGATAAAAAACAAAATAATTAGATAAAATTCGCATAATTAAAAGGAATTCTATTTAAAAAATAGAATAATAGGTGGGAGATAATTGACTAGATACTATGATGATCAAGTATTAAACGACATAATGAATAGACTGGATATAGTAGATATAGTATCAGAAACGGTAAAACTTACCCGTAAAGGCAATCGGTATTGGGGCTTGTGTCCATTTCATGAGGAAAAAACTTCATCCTTTTCAGTAACTCCGGATAAAAACCTATTTTATTGTTTTGGTTGTCATTCTGGGGGCAATATATTTACCTACATTATGAAGCGGGATGGGGTTGAATTTGGAGAAGCAGTGCAGATGCTGGCCAATCGTGCAGGAGTCCAACTTACTGTATCAAGCAAAAAGCAAAAGGCTGATCAGATCAGAAATAATATTGTAGAGATTAACCAAGCTGCTGCACAGTTCTTTAATCAAGTCCTGCTGTCCGGTCAACAGCAGTTGGCCAGTGATTATATTGAAAGACGCGGAATAAACCTTAAGACTATTGAAGAATTTAAAATAGGGTATGCGGTGGATGGGTGGAATACTCTGCAAGAATATCTGCTAAAAAAAGGGTATCCGGAACAATATCTTAAAATGTCAGGTCTAATAAAACGAAGCAGTACCGATCGATATTATGATCTGTTTAGAAACCGCATAATATTCCCTATTAGTCAATATAACGGAGAAATAGTAGGTTTTGGCGGTAGAGTTATCGACCAGGGTATGCCTAAATATCTGAATACGCCTGAGACCGAACTATACTCCAAGCGGAAAAATCTTTATGGATTATACCAGGCCCGAGACGCAGTGCGCAAAGAGAATGAGGTACTGCTGGTAGAAGGATATATGGATTGTATTAAAATCCACCAAAATGGAATGAAGAATTGCGTAGCTTCCTTGGGCACTGCCTTTACCCGTGAACAGGCGGTATTGTTAAGACGTTACGCCCAAAAAGTTATTATTCTATATGATGGTGATGAGGCGGGACAAAGAGAAACCATGCGGGCCATTGATATTCTTCAGGAACAAGAGTTGAATGTAGAGGTAATTACTCTCCCCGGGAGTACAGATCCAGATGAGTACTTGGGATTGTATGGAAAAGAGGAATTTTTGCATTATATCCAGAATAATAAAGTAACTTGTCTGGAATTTAAAATAAATCGATATATTAATCAAGAAAAAGAGATGAATCTCGAGGCTCAGAAAAAGGTAATCGATGCAGTTAAAAAAGATATCAACTATTTAACAAGTGAGATTGAAAAAGATTATTATATAAAACAATTAGCTAAAAAACTACGGTTGGAAGAAAACATCGTATACCGGGAAATAAACTCCAGAAGCAGGGAAAATCGGCTACTGGAAAAGAATAAAAGTAGAAAATATAGGGATAATATTGAATACGGCAATTATAGCTTAGAAGAGAAAATATTGGTAGCCATGCTCAAAAACCAGCAGGTATACAATAAAATAAAATCTTGTATAGGAATAAAAATTTTTACCAAGCCGGAATATCAAGAATTTATTATCAATTATGATTTTATTCAGGATATACAGCAAATGACCGAAGCTTATGATGAAGCAATGATGCCAATAATAGCTAGGATAGAGTTTATGCTGGAGGATATATCTGAAATTGATGATATAGCAATAGATAACTTTATTCGCCGAATTACTATGATGAGAGCTAAAAAGCGCCAGCGAATAATATACCATAAACTAAATAATCTTAATACCGAAGGCAATTTTAACAGTTTGATGAAATTCATTCTGGAAATTGATACCATCCTTAATAAGACCCGGGAAGGGGGGATATAGATGAAAGCGGATGGAAAACTTGCTGAGGCCATAACTGTTATAGCTGAAAAAGGCAAGAAAAAGAAAAATTTATCCTATGAGGAAATTATAGATGAGCTGCAGGGATTCAACCTGGACTCTGATCATATAGACGATATCCTGGAACATTTACAGACTCTGGGCATAGCCATAGGCAGTGAAAGTGATATCGAAGGGGAAGAGGAAGCAGAGCCGGAAACCCTGGAAACTGCCGATGTAGTAATACCAGACGGAATAGAAATAGATGACCCGGTTCGTATGTACCTCAAGGAAATAGGCCGGGTAAGGCTCTTGAAAGCTGAGGAAGAGATAGATTTAGCTTTGAGAATCGAACTTGGGGAAGAGGAAGCTAAAAGGCAACTGGTAGAGGCCAACCTGAGATTAGTAGTTAGCATTGCTAAAAGGTATGTGGGTAGAGGTATGCTTTTCTTAGACCTAATCCAGGAAGGAAATCTAGGTCTTATGAAGGCGGTGGAGAAGTTTGATTACCGGAAAGGTTTCAAATTCAGTACATACGCCACTTGGTGGATTAGGCAGGCCATAACCAGGGCCATAGCGGATCAGGCGCGAACTATTAGGATACCAGTGCATATGGTAGAAACTATAAACAAGTTGTCCCGGGTACAGAGGAATCTGCTGCAGATTTTAGGGCGAGAACCTACTCCAGGCGAAGTGGCAGAAGAAATGGATATTCCGGTGGATCGGGTTATTGAAATAATGAAAGTAGCCCAGGAACCGGTATCTTTGGAAACTCCTATTGGAGAAGAAGATGACAGCCATCTGGGAGATTTTATTACTGATGAAGATGCAGAGTCACCGGAGGAATCAGCATCATTTGTTTTACTGCGCGAACATTTGGATGGAATATTAAATACCTTGACCGAAAGGGAGGAAAAAGTCCTTAGGTTGAGGTTCGGTCTGGATGACGGAAGACCAAGAACCCTGGAAGAAGTAGGGCAGGAGTTTGGGGTTACCAGAGAAAGAATAAGACAGATCGAAGCCAAGGCCTTACGCAAACTAAGGCATCCATCACGTAGCAAAAAACTTAAAGACTATATAGAATAACGGCAGAAACACAAAAATCGTATTGACAAGGACCTATAATAAATAATATAATGAATCTCGTTGAGACGGTCCTCGATAGCTCAACGGTAGAGCATCCGGCTGTTAACCGGAGGGTTGTAGGTTCGAATCCTACTCGGGGAGCCATTTGAAATTCTGGCGGTAACCCAAAAGAGTTGCCGCTTTTTTATTAAACCTACTAGAGTACTATTGTTTTTAGAGTAGTAAAAATGTCTGTATACCTTGGGAGCAAGGCTCTGGTTAAAAATTATAAGAAATAATATTTTACTATTGACCTTTGTACAGAATTTTTATATACTAACTCTTGCGGGGTTGCCGCAGTAACCAGGGCCTATAGCTCAGTTGGTAGAGCCACCGGCTCATAACCGGTTGGTCCCAGGTTCGAGTCCTGGTAGGCCCACCATATCTGATAACAGAAATCCGAAGTCGGATGAAAAATTTTGAAGTCAGATCAAAAGGGTCAGATATCGGAAATAGGAAATAAGACTTAGCAATAATTAGTGCAGTCCAATCCTGGTCAACAATTATCCGATGTCCAATATCCAATTTCCGTCAAGGCCCCTTGGTCAAGCGGTTAAGACACCGGCCTTTCACGCCGGTAACAGGGGTTCGAGTCCCCTAGGGGTCACCATAAGGGCGATTAGCTCAGCTGGGAGAGCGCCTGCCTTACAAGCAGGATGTCGGCGGTTCGAGCCCGTCATCGCCCACCATAGAAGAATAAAGGGTTCTAGAGTTTGTAATAAGCCTCTGGAACCCTTTTTGATTAAAAAAGCAAATGCAGATAAAAGAAGCAATCTGATACAATAGAAATATATTAATACAAATTATATTAGTCAACCTGGATACATAATAATCGAGAGTCAACGAAATAAAGATAAGGAGACATTTATAATGGGATATTTTAGAGAAGAACACCTGGAAGAAAAATTGCTGCCTGCCCTGACGGCCATGACCGAAAATAACAGTGCCATAGATCCGGAGCTGTACAAGAAATTCATGGTCAAACGGGGACTGCGGGATATTGATGGATGGGGTGTGCTGGTGGGACTAACTGAGATCGGGGAAGTGCATTCCTATATAACTGATGAAAATGAGATAGTCCCGGTTCCCGGGCGCTTGATATATAGAGGAATGGATATAAATGACATTGTAGAAGGTTTTTTAACTGAAAATCGTTATGGCTTTGAGGAAAGCTGTTATTTACTATTGTTTGGTGAACTGCCTCGCAAAGAGCAACTGGACGATTTCAAGCGACTCTTGGCCGCTTACCAAAACCTACCTGAATATTTCGTCACCGATATGATTCTCAAAGCGCCCAGTAAAGATATGATGGTAGTCTTGGCCAGGAGCGTCTTGGCTCTATACAGCTTCGATGATCGGGCCGATGACACCTCTATAGCAAACGTACTCAGACAGTGTCTGCAATTAATAGCATGTTTTCCTCTCCTGGCGGTATATGGTTATCAGGCATATTCACATTATCATGGCAATAACAGCTTGTATATTCACAGTCCCCGTTCAGACCTGAGCGTAGCAGAAAATATTTTGCATATGCTTAGGCCTACCAGTGAGTATACCAGACTGGAAGCTACATTGTTGGATCTGGCTCTGGTCTTGCATGCTGAACATGGTGGAGGCAATAACTCATCCTTCGCAACCCATGTATTAACTTCATCGGGTACCGATACCTACTCGGTAGTAGCTGCTGCCTTAGGATCTCTAAAAGGTCCCCGGCATGGAGGTGCCAATCATAAAGTGGTACAGATGATGGCAGATATGAAAGAGCACGTTAAAGATTGGGAGGATGAAGAAGAAATATCTGATTACCTGATGAAGGTATTAAACAAAGAAGCTTTCGATAAGACTGGCAAGATTTATGGTATAGGTCATGCAGTCTACTCCATATCAGACCCCCGGGCGGTTATTTTAAAATGCCAGGCAGGCCTCCTGGCTAAAGAAAAGGGGCTGGAAAATGAATTCCGGCTCTATGAAAAAGTAGAAAGATTGGCCCCGGAAACAATAGGTAAAATACGGCAGATATATAAAGGGGTCAGTGCCAATGTAGATTTTTATTCTGGATTTGTTTATAGTATGTTAGGTATTCCATCGGAATTATACACCCCGATATTTGCTATAGCCAGGATTGCAGGCTGGAGCGCGCACCGCATTGAAGAAATAGTAAACGCCGGTAAGATAATCAGGCCAGCTTACAAGAGCGTGGCTAAAAGGCGTCAGTACATGGTTATGGATGAACGGTAATTATGTTAAGTGAAATTTCCTCGTTTGCTGTCCCCACTGGGGAGATTTCTGAAACCTTGCCAACGGAACACAAAAAGACCATTTTTCTGATGACCCATTTACCGAACTGGGAGGGGAATAAGCTAAAAACCATTTAGTTGCCTGGTCTAATAAACCGGATCCCATTCCAGTTTATATATTTTCCACCTGCTTCCATCAAATTTACAAAATACCCGGTACAGATATTTGCTGTTTTCCCCATAATAATTGTCAAAATAGCGTTGGAATATGACATGGTCGGCATCAATGAATTGAGTGCTGACCAAATTGGGGTTTTCTGGGATAAGGACCGGGAGGCCGTCTGTTGGCAGTATCTGTAATTTATCATTATCTGGATTATAGAAGGTGTAGGCCTGGGTAATAGATGATGCCAGTTGGTCATCAAAACCTTGGGCAAAATAGGCCACTGCTTCTTCATAGGTATCGGCGTGCCGGGATATGGTAAAATTACCAACTGGATATGAATCATTAAAAAAGGCTAGGTATAGCTCAAAGCTTCGTATCATGTCTCCCCAAGCCTGATCATACTTTTTCATCTCCATAAAATCTTCCTGGGTCTCCTTCCCACTAACGTAAGAATACCCACTTGGAATTAGAAACATAAGAAGCAGAAATATAACACAGCGTTTAAACAAAAGTCACCACCCCCATCCTTCAGATAAATTATATCTAAATGGAAAAAAGTAACAAAAAGATATTGGTCGAATACTTTTTAGTTTTTTGCAGCATAAATCGAGCAAAAAGTTTTATTCAGGATATATATGACACTTTTGGATAGACTATGACTAATCGGATTATATTTAAAGATGATTCAAGCATCACTGGCATCATTACTGGTAAAGGGATGTCTCACCAATTGCAGTTTTGGCTTGGTACGATAGTGAAGGGGGGGACTACCTATATTTTTTAGAAGGAGAAAACAACCTTGGTAAGGATTAGTAATTTTCAACTCTACTGCATTTTAGTAACATTCCTTAGCCCCTTGGCTTTTTTAGAGATTCCGGATATGGTGACTAACCTATTGCAACAGAATGGCTGGATGGCGGTATTCCTTACTATTATTCCCGGTTATATTATGGTATTTATTTTCAACCATATACTTAAAAAGAGCCATTATCCCTTCCCGCAGTTATTGACCGAACACCTGGGCCAGCCTCTAGGGAAAATAATAGGAGTTTTATATATTCTGTTTTTCGTATTTTTGACCAGCTATACCCTGCGCTTATTTACCGACTTTATAGAGACTAATGTTTTGCCAGGTACCCCGATAAGTATCCACATTGGGGTTTTGATTCTGGCATTGGTAATAGGTATCAGGTCAGGTATCGGTAATCTGGCTCGCCTGCATGAGCTTATTTTTTTTGTTGGCGTGCCCTTTTCCATCATTATGGTAGTAACAATAATGGGTCAGCAGGGCAGTGCGGAAAAGCTTTTACCCATTGGGCACCTGGAATACAGGAACTTTGCTATAGCTCTAGCCAGCACTATGTTTGTGGTTGGCAAACTATTTATTGTTTTGACCCTGGGGTTCTGGTGCCAGAACAAGGGCCAGGTAGCGTCGATAATGATTAAAGCCTTATGGACTTATGTGATAATTATCGGAATCACCACTCTGGCTACCATAATGACTTTTGGACATATAATTACCTCGTTGTTAACCTTTCCTACCTTCAGCATGATTACCCTGATTAATATCGGGAATTTTGTTCAAAATATCGACATCATATTTATTGGCATCTGGATATTGGGCATATATGGTATGTCGGTTATGTCCTGGTTTATGGCCTGCTACTCAACTCAAGTGGTATTTAATCTTCATGATTACAAATTTCTAGCGGCCGGCAGTTCGCTGGCAGTGGGAATTACTTCAATTCTAATAAGTGCTAACATCCTGGAACTCTTAGTGATTACCCAGGTATTAATCCCCATAATAGAAGGCCTTTTCTTTATGGTAATTCCACTACTGCTGCTACTGGTTATAGTGTTTAAAAGATATCCCGCAGATAACCCGGTATCAAATACTCAACCCAATAAATCCAAGGAAAATACAGCCTGATCGGTTCCCGGCCATTAATTACGCACATCTCTGTATAGATTTATCAGGGGGTGCTAAAACTATGGGGGATAATACCAGCCTCGGGAAAGGGGTGACATGGTGCGATACATAAAGAACAAGGAAGATCAGAAAGCATTCGACAGTCCATCAGAAATAATAAAAGCCAATATATCTGCCTCCCTGGAAGATAACCAGACCAAGTTAGGGATACTATATGAGGCCTGTTCAGATATCGTGTTAAGAGAGTTTAGTTTTGGCAGTTCTGAGACCAAAGGGCTCTTGGTCTATTTTGATGGCCTGGTTAACAAAGACGAAATAGAATACCATATTCTGCGGCCTTTATTGCTCAGTATAGATATGATGGAAAGCAAAGATGACCTACAGGGGCAGGATATTTTCCAGGAGGTTAAAAACAGAATAATATCCCCGGCAGAATTAAAAGCCATTAAAACCTGGGACGAGTTTTGCCACCATGTGGGTTCCGGAGACAGTGCCTTACTGATCGATGGTTATGAGGATGCAGTAGTAGCTGGTACCCGGAGCTGGCAGACCAGAAGTATCTCTTCCCCGGACAATGAAGTAGTGATTTTCGGTCCCAAAGAGGGTTTTAATGAGACTCTTAGATTCAATACCGCCCAAATAAGGAGACGGATCAAATCCAGCAATTTTAAAATAGAAAGGTTTGTGCTGGGAAGGGTAACTAAAACTGATGTAATCATGTGCTATATAAAAAACATAGCACCTGAACCGCTGATAGAAGAAATTAAAAAACGCATAAATGAAATCGATATTGATGGAGTTCTGGATACTAATTACATCAAAGAGTTTATCGTTGATGATAATAAGACCCTGTTTTCTCAGACTATTAATACTGAAAGACCGGATCGGGTCTGTGGTCAGCTTCTGGAAGGAAGAATTTGCATCATGGTGGATGGCTCTCCTATGGCATTAGTAGTACCCACCACCTTCAGTGAATTTATTACATCACCAGATGATTATTATACTTATTATATACCGGCTTCGTTAATTAGATTATTGCGTTTTCTGGCCTTCTGGATGGCATTGCTCCTGCCCTCCTTGTATGTGGCCTTGGTCAGCTATCATCATGAAATGATACCTACGGCCCTGTTGTTAACTATTGCCGCCAGTCGGGAGGGGGTTCCCTTTCCGTCCTTTGTGGAAGCCTTTATACTGGAGGTGGTATTCGAAATGCTTCGCGAAGCTGGCATTAGATTGCCGCGAGCAGTTGGTCCGGCAGTAAGCATTGTAGGAGCCTTAATTATAGGAGATGCTGCGGTCCGGGCGGGCCTGGTATCTACTCCCATGGTGGTAGTAGTAGCGGCTACGGGTATAGCTTCGTTTGTTTCTCCTTCCTACAATGCTTCACTTATAGTTCGGATGTTAAGATTCGGATTTCTAGCTGCATCAGCCATGCTGGGTTTCCTGGGAATTATGATCGTACTGGTGGTAGTGTTGCTAAGGATGGTTTCTTTAAGCTCTTTTGGGGTACCCTATCTGGCTCCTCTGGCTCCTTTAGACCTTTCCCAAATTACCGATATTATGGTCAGACGCCCCTGGTTTGTGAATAACCGTCGTCCTTACCTGGAAGGTATGAAAAACCAGATCCGCCAGGGAAGTGGAAAGGATGATGGTACATGATGCGAACGTTAAGACTGACCGTTATTATGATTATAGTAATACTGGCAGGAGCAGGCTGCCAGACTCAGGAATTAAATGAATCTGCCATAGTAGCAGGTATAGGAATGGATTTGGAAGATGAACAAATCCGAGTATCCCTGCAACTGGCCAGCCCAACTGCTGTAGGCCAGGCCGCGGGATCTGACGGACCCGCTTTTGAGGTAATATCTGAAAAGGGACGTTCCTTCACAGAAAGCATAAGGAAAATTATGCTTTCATTTCCCCGCAATCCCCTATTATCTCAGGCTGAATTAGTGATTTTGGGGGAGGAACTGGCAGGTACCGATCTGGCCTGGATTGGGGATGTCAGTCTGCGCAATCCCGATATCAGAAAAAACACAACAGTGGTTGTGGCCCGTAATGCCACCCCGGAAGAAATTCTGAATACTGAAGTGCCATTGGAGTCTCTATCAGCAGCGGCTATTCCCAAGATGCTGGAAATCCAGGAAAATCTAGTGGGCATTTATCAGCCCGTTACTTTCAACCAATTTTTAAACAACCTTTCCCAAACCGGGGTTGAAGCAGTAGCGCCTCAGGTCAGTCTTTTTAATAGTATTAACGGTAAAGCTATCCAATTGGATGGCACCTCGGTATTCAAAGGTCGGAAAATGGTGGGACATCTGAACGCCAGGGAAAGTCGGGGATTTCGCTTTATTAACCCGGGTCGCATTGAGGGAGGACTCATAAATATACCTGCTCCTAGTGGTTCAGGACGGGTAGGCATAGAGTTAACAAGATCACAGACCAAAGTGGAGCCATTAATTGCTAATGGCCAGATAACTATAAGAATTAATTATATCGGGGAGGGAAATTACTATGAACAGACCAGCACAGAAGATATTTTAAAACTGGAAAACATACCGATTCTGGAAAACTTAACGGAGCAGGAGATTAAAAGTGATATCCAAGCATGTATCAACCAGGCTCAAAAACTGGAAAGTGATATATTGGGCTGGGGAAATATGGTTAATGGCAAGGACCCTGATTTATGGGCAAAAATTCAAGATGACTGGGATCAGATGTTTCCCCAGGTGCAAACTGAAATCATTGTGAAATTTAATATACGAAGGACCTACCTAGCAGACCAGTCATTGGTGTATCAGTAAACTATTGAAACAATTACCAAGCCACATGTGCTTATGGAGGGCAGCTATGCTTCTGGTGTTAATTGCTGTATATATAGCCATTATTATTTTGGAAGTACCAACTCTTATTAAAAATGGTTGGCAAAGGGAAATGGTGGCATTTTCCTTAGTCTTTGTTCTGGGGGTATACCTGTCTTTGGCCCAATACTATCAGTGGCCACTGGGAAATCCATTGCAGAACATAATTCATAATGCTTCCCAATGGCTGCCATTATAGAAAGTAGGAAGGTTTTCTATGAAACAAGCTATAGTTTTAATTGGTCTGATGGTACTGCTGGTGTTGGCGGGATGTTACAATCGGCTGGAGATTGATGATGCTGTCATAGCGCAGAATTATAGTATCGATCTATTAAAAGATGGCAGCCTGGCCTTTTATGCTCAGACTACCCAACCAGTAGCCAGAACGGAAACGGGTGAGGGTCAACCGAACCGTAATATAACCATAATGGGAACCGGAAACACAGCCGCGGAGGCGGCTCGTGATATTTTCTTGCACTTTCCCCGGGTATTTTTGTGGATACACTCTAATATCATGTTTATCGGTGAGGACCTGGCCCGGGAAGACCTGACTTACTTAAGTGATTTTCTGATCCGTAATCGCAATATTCGTCTTCAAGGCTATGTGTTTGTAGCCCGTGATGCCACGATTGAGGAGTTGCTGGAAGTTTTGAATAAAAATGCTTTTGGCGGTGAATCAGCCCGAGCCATGGTCCGGCAGATAGAGATGCAAGAAGAAGAACTTGGTTATTATGTTTCCCTGCAGGCCTTTCAGCTTCTGGAGCAACTGGTAACCCCAGGTATAGAGCCAGCCATACCCCAGGTAATAATCACTGGGGAGGGAGGGCAGGAAAGGATCAGGTTGCAGGGTATGGCAGTAATAAAGCAAAATCGAGTAATTGGGTCATTGAATGAAATAGAAAGTCAGGGTTATCAATATCTGCTGGGCAGGAGACGGGGTGGAGGGTTGGTGATTATTGATTCGCCGGCCTCGGAAGTTGCTGCGGTTACTATGGAGATAACCACTATCACCAGCAAAACTAGGCCGGTTATCAAGGCCGACCAAGTGGGTATGAAAATAATCCTAGAATGTGAACTCCGGTATCTGGAGGAAACCGGCACGGGCAGGATTTATTCCCGTGAGAACCAGGACCGCTTGGAAAATATGGCCAGTCAGCAGATAGAAGAGCAGGTACAGGCCTGCATAAACAAGGCCCAGGCTTTAAACAGCGATATCCTGGGTTGGGGTCTGACGATGGCCCGTTACCAACCGGATTTATGGGAGCAGATGGGCTCAGATTGGGATGCGCAGTTTCCCAATATTCAGAGCAGTATAGAGGTGATAGTAAACTTGAGCGGAGATGAGCTTAACAAATCATCTATTGAGTTTGAGTAGAGGGGGGAAATCTGGAGATGCTTTTTTTTCTAGCCATTTTTATAGGTCTATTTATATTACTGGAACTGCCTGGTCTGTTAAAAGCCCGAACCCATAAAGACTTGATAATTGCTGCTATTTTGCTTGTTTTTTCTACCGCCTATGGTCTGGACTTGCATTTGCAGAGGAATATACTGCCTAACCCAAACCAAATCTTCTTTTTAGCCGAGCCTCTAGCGGAATCTTTCCGAGATTTTAGGAAATAGGAGATGAAATGAAGCCATGACTGAAAACAAAATAGCCAGTCGACAGGTGGGGTTTATCCTATTTTCGCTGATATTGGGCAGCGCGGTAACATATATGCCAGAAGCTATGGCTGGAAGAGATGCCTGGATTTCAACGATATTGGCCGCTCCACTAGGTATGTATGTATTATGGATTATTATTACCGTACAAAATATGTTTCCCAGGAAGAATATGTTAGAAATATGTGAACTGGTTCTGGGCCGAGTAACCGGGAAAATAATAAATGGCTTTTATATCTGGTTATTATTTATGGTGGCGGCATTCTATCTTTATGACCTTACCGCTTTTTTATACATTATACTTATCGATCTGGGGAAAATTACTATTTATGGCATAGTAATCTTGGCGGTAGCCTATTGTGTATATCAGGGCGTTAATGCCATAGCTCGGCTGGTGGAGCTATTGGTATGGATAATACCATTTCTTTTCAGCCTGGCTTTTCTCATTTTACTAATATGCTGCTCAGATTTTTCCCATCTAACTCCGGTATTGGCACACATTCAGCCAGTACTGGCTGGATCTTTATATACAGCTAATTGGCCTTTTGCCCAAGTAAGTGTCCTGATCATTTATCTGTCTTTCGTTACTGATCTGCCTGCCAAACAAAAGGTCATTTATATCTGGTATATTATCGCCGCTCTAGTTATGGTTGCAAGAAGTATGCTGACTATAGCAGTTTTGGGTGAAGACATTACTCTCTTTGCTCGTTTCCCATTTTATGAGGCTTTGCAGCTGATGCAAATGACTGAATTCCGGAGGTTGGAGTTGTTCTTTTTTCCCTTGCTGTTTATAACTGCATTTTTCGCCCTGCTTCTTTCTTACCAGGGACTTCTGATGGGGATACAAAAAATATTTAACCTGAAGGATATACGTTGCCTTATTCTGCCGGCAGGTTTGTTGTTGATCGTTTTAACCAGCTATATGTTTCCTTCGGATCTTGAAGTATTATATTTGGAAACCTTAGTTCCTTTTAGTATGCTACCCATACATGTACTATACCCTTCTTTAATTTTTGTTGCTGCTAAAGTTTATAAGAAGAGAAAGGGTACTCCGGTTGTCAGCTAAATAAGAATGGATTCCCCTGCAAAAAGTTATATTTCGCGGGTTTGGATGCATAAATATTCGTCGCCAGATTT
>CAZXIR010000039.1:0-17296 GCA_964640845.1 uncultured Syntrophomonas sp. | reverse complement strand
CTACATATTTATGCATCCAAACCAGTTGTGCTGGGGTTTTCGCAGGGGAATCATAATTATGTTATCCTTTGCCTAGCAATCTCACCCATCATTCAATTGAGGACATAATTAATCTTTTCATATTATTTGCCCAAGTATTTCAGTAATGTCATCCTGAGGCAACGCCGAAGGATCTAAAAGATTCTTAGCTGCGCTTTAGAATGACAAGTTGGATTTTTGAATTGCAAAACTCTCAATTTAGTATCACGCATATAATCATCCATAAGTCAATGTCGATTAATGAAGAAATAAGGCGCTAATTTGTAAATAACAGCGCAGTTTCATCTTTTTTATACAATTAGCGTTCTATATCAGCTTTTCAAGGCAGGATTTTATATAATCCGTCTCGAATATCAGAAGTGAGTGGTAATGGTTTTAGAGGGTAGTATGGGAAATATGTTAAAAGGGGGATTATAATTTATGTCAATTAATGAAGTCGTAATGGTCAGCGCGTGCAGAACACCTATCGGAGATTATGGTGGAACATTGCAGGGGGTAAGAGCCAACGATCTGTCAAATTTAGCTGCAACTGAAGCTATTAAAAGGGCTGGTATCGAAGCATCCATAATCGATGAACTGGTCCTGGGTATGTGTCTGCACCATGGTAATGGTTCTTGTCCAGCCCGTATAGTCGCTATTGAATCCGGTCTGCCGGATAGATCATCGGCAATGATGGTCAACCAGAACTGTGCATCAGCCATGCGGGCTGTAGAAATCGCAGCACATAACCTTATGCTGGGAAAAACTGACATTGCTATCGTAGTTGGAACCGAGAGCATGAGTAATATTCCTTACCTGGTACAGAACGCCAGATGGGGTCAAAGAATGGGCGATGGCAAACTCCAGGATGCCATGCTGTCAGATGGTCTGGTATGTAAATTGGCCGGCGGCATCCATATGGGTGGCACTGCTGAGAATATCGCTGAGAGATACGGCATAACCAGAGAAGAATGTGATGAACTAGCCCTCATGAGCCACGTCAGAGCAGTTGCAGCTAATGATGATGGTAGGTTCAAACGCGAAATCATACCAGTAAATGTTAAGAAAGGCAAAAAAGAAATCCTGTTCGAAGCTGACGAGCATCCTATCCGGGGAGCAAGTGTGGAATCTATGGCCCGGTTATCACCCGCATTCAAGAAAAATGGCGTAGTAACTGCAGCTAATGCATCCGGTTTGAATGACGCTTCTGCCGCAGCAGTATTTATGACCAAGCAAAAAGCTGAAGAACTTGGAATCAAGCCCTTGATGAAACTGGTTAACATCTGCAGTGAAGGTGTAGACGCTAAGGTTATGGGTCTGGGTCCCGCTGTTGCTATCCCCAAAGTTCTTAAGCAGGCAGGCATGAACTATGACCAGGTTGACTATTGGGAAATAAACGAAGCCTTTGCAGCGCAAGTACTCGGTGTAGGCAAAATGATAAAAGAAGAAGCCGGCATTGAGCTTAATATGGGAACATTAGACAAATTAGGCAATGTCAACAACAATGGTTCTGGAATTGGCCTGGGCCATCCGGTTGGATGTACTGGATTAAGAATTATTGTCAGCCTCTATTATGAAATGGAAAGACTTGGTGCTACTAATGGTGGCGCATCCCTGTGTGTAGGCGGCGGTGCTGCTATGGCTTCGCTGTGGACCAGAGATATTTAATAACCTAGGGTAGTTATAATTTTTTTAGTATACTTAAAAGCAGCAGGCGAACCTGCTGCTTTTTTAAGTTTTACCCAAATAATAGTTCTAAAATGACATTGTGTCCATTATTGCGTTGTTTCACACAACTATCCTTTTTGCTACAGGCACTGGTATACTAGCAGAATGTACCGTAGGGATATCAAATCCTCAATTTTAAGGTTCCTCTACCAAATATCAACTTATATCGGGAGGTGTTAATATTGAAATCACTTGCTCTGTTTTCTACTCATCCAGCTCAGGGCAAAACAACTATTTGCGTAAATCTAGCTGCCGGCCTGGCCAAACTTGGCTATAAAACTATTATATTGGAGGCAGGAGACCCAGCATTACTTAAGATGTGGTTAAATATAGAAGATAGTGTGCCCCCAGGAATTATAAAATCTACTGATATGGGGTTTGATATACTTTTATCACCTGTTGCAAATATTGATAACACTACTTTTGAAAAATATGACTTTGTTATCGTAGATACCGGGACAGAAACTACCCAACACATAAATATACTTGATCACACAGACTTAATAACTGCCTGTACCGACTTGAGAATCGAAGACCGAATTGCACTGCCCTCCCTGGATAGATTATTATCTTCCGCTACGGTAGATAAACATGGTATCGATTTAGTTATTCCCACTATAATAAATACCAAGGAATGGGGCAATAACAGTGAAGTATTATTCGACTTACTGGACTATTTTGGAGAAGAGCGAATAGCGGACATGGTACCTGAATGAAGTGCTATTTATGATCTTCCCCGGGTGGGGAAGCACGTATGGCAATTACCGGCCCAGTATAAAAACCGTCAGGATGCCGTGGACCGGCTT
This sequence comes from uncultured Syntrophomonas sp., assembly GCA_964640845.1. Classification (GTDB taxonomy): domain Bacteria; phylum Bacillota; class Syntrophomonadia; order Syntrophomonadales; family Syntrophomonadaceae; genus JAAYJK01. The sequence continues at coordinate 14,744 of CAZXIR010000039.1, read as the reverse complement.
CTACAACTGATATTGTCTAAACTACCAGAGTAAATAAGAACTTGCATTATGAATATCCCTAACCGTTTTAAGGAGGTGTTTTATGAAATGCCTCTTTATCAATTGGGATAGAAAATAAGACGGCCATCTTCCACAGCTATCCCCACCCGGCCGCAATTATGTAAAAACGCCAAATAGGCTGCCGTACTGGTCATCAGGCGGAAATAATTGTTTTCTTTAACCTTAACTACCTGCCTATTGTTCATTATTCTTATTATTTCCTCCCGGGTACAGCCTTCTTCAATAAAGGCTTCCATTAATGCCAGATTATCGATTAACAACTCCTGATTGCTTTGAATGATGCGATCTTTGTTCTCTACCAGCCCCCCATGGGAGAGGTAAACGATTGAACTGTTCTTTAACCGTTCCAGGGTTTGAAACTGGCTTGCCACATCTTCCAGATGTGGAAAAGAAATTCTACCTATGATTCGTTCTTGAATTAAACTATCACCAGCAAATAGGACTTTGTCTGGTGTTTCTATTCCTATATGGCCCAGACTGTGCCCCCGAAGATTCCATACTATAAACCTCTCCCCCTGAATCTCTAATACATCATCCTCCAGGACAGTATTAATAGTTCCCACGGGAACAGAATAGTACTTACTTTTTAATGCCTGCATGGGCACGGAATGATATAGAGAATAGGCTGCCAGAGCCGAATGGTTCAAATAAGCTGCTTCAATTGGTGACGCATATATCCTGCACCCTGCAGTATCCTGTATGTATTTATTCCCACCACTGTGATCACCATGGGCATGAGTATTAACAATGGCAGCAATACTCCATCCCCTGGATTCTAATATTTTTATCGTACGTCGAGCATATACTTCACTGGCACCGCTATCAATCAGCAAGCAACTGTTATCATTCAGAACATATACTCCCACCGAACTTGGATATTCAATGGCAAAAGTTCTGCCGGTAATTTGTTTTAGTCTCAAACCTTATATCCCCCATAGAACAACTTTATTTCTATTTATTAAGGTCTCCCCATCTCTCAACCAGATAAGCTGACCTTTGCATATAAACTGCATCAACAGTGTTTTTCATCAAGAGTGCTGTAGTAACCAACCCCACACCCCCTGGAACCGGAGTTATGAAACCTGCTTTATCTGCTGCAGATTCAAATTCCACATCACCAACCATTTTCCCATCCACACTGTTTATACCGGCATCTATTACAATGGCATTATTCTTGACCCATTCACCTTTAATAAATTCAGGTACTCCCAGGGCAGCTACCAGTATATCTGCTTTTCTCACATGGGCTTCTAGAGTCCCAGCCTTGGAAGTAAAGGAATGACAGATGGTTATAGTAGCGTTTTCAGCCAGAAGCAAGAGGCTGACCGGTTTGCCCACTATACTGCTGCGTCCAATGACCGTAACTTCTTTTCCTTTAATATCTACTCCAGTAGATTTGATCAATTCTACAATAGCTAGGGCTGTACAGGGTTTTAGCCCTTCAGTACCCAAAAGCATTTGACCCAAATTGTGCGGAGTGACACCTTCTACATCTTTAGCACTACTTATACTCCACTGCATTTCACTAACGTTAAGGTGGCCTGGTAAAGGAAGATTAATAATTAATCCATGTATACCTGGATCCCTATTGATATCTTCAATTACTTCCAGCATTTTCTCTCGGGAAATATCCTCTTGCAACTGCCTGGATTCATATTTGATTCCAACTCTTTGAGCGGTACGCCTCTGGTTTTCCAGGTAATACCTGGAGGCCGGATCACAGCCTACCTCAACCGTAGTCAAACAGGGATAAATACCTTGATTCTTTAATTCATCCAATCGTTGGGAAGTCTCCAGTAATATTTGATCGGCTAAGGGCTTTCCCTTCAACAGCTTGGCAGCCATTTCTTGTATCATCCTTTATCTACCTCCACATGAGTTAAAAACTTCATTTTTCATTATTATACTCCAATGGTAATGATTTCCGGCACTAAATAATCTTTTTCAGCCTTTATCAGAACATAGCTCCCTATAGAACCTGCTCTAGGTAGACTGGGACTACCTGGATTAATGAGCCAGATTCCGTTCTGGAACTCACAGCAGGGTATATGGGTATGCCCAAAAGCAATAACCTTGGCCTTTATCTCTTGAGCATGATAATAGACATTATTGATAGTAGTCTTAACTCTATGCTGATGGCCATGCAGAATACAAAAACGATGGCCGGCCAAATCAAGAATTTCCTCTCGCTTACCCCTTCGGCCGGTATCACAATTACCTCTGACCCCAGTAAACTCAATATCCAGACTACGTGCCAAATTTACTCCATCGGAATAATAGTCGCCGGTGTGCAACAGGTAATCAGGCTTTTTTAGTCTCAGTTCACTTTTTATGGCATCTATTCGGCCATGAGTATCACCAGTTAAGGCGATCAGCATTGGCGATCCCCCATTTCACCGATTCATTTATCAGTCCAGGAATTGTTGAAGAAGAACCTGGCATTTTTCCAATGCTTTCCCGCGGTGGCTGATGGAGTTCTTGATTGACGAAGCCAATTGGGCAAAAGTTTGATCATATCCTAGGGGAATAAAAAGTGGGTCATATCCAAAACCACTTGTACCTTCAGGTTTTAAAGCAATGCTCCCCTCACATACTCCGCTTACTGTATCTACAATTCCAACTGGACTACTGACCGCTATAACACATATAAACCTAGCTGTTCTCTGGGATGCGGAAACTTTTTTCATCATATCCAATAACTTCTCATTATTCTTTTGATCACCAGCTTCCTCTCCGGCAAAACGGGCAGATAATACTCCCGGCTTACCTTCCAGAGCATCTACTACCAGACCTGAGTCATCAGCCAGACAGGTATATCCGCTTAATAGCGCAGACTCCCTGGCCTTTTTTGTGGCATTTTCTGTAAAACTAAGCCCGTCCTCAACTATCTCAGGTATCTCCTCAATATCGTCCAGGGTCAGTATCCTTATATTTTTGTCTTGCAGCAACTGCTGCAGTTCCAATTTTTTCTTGGGATTACGGGTAGCTATAAGCAAACTTGAATTCATTTCTATTCTCCCAGTATTGTTTTCTGCAATACAATAAGTTCATCTATGCCTTTTTTGGCCAGAGCCAGCAGTTCATCTAAATCCTGCCGGCTGAATGCCTTACCCTCAGCAGTTCCCTGTATTTCCACGAAGTCTCCACTACCGGTCATTACCACATTCATATCCACTTCAGCGCTGGAATCCTCTATATAGTCCAAATCCAGCAGTTTTTCTCCATCAACTATTCCCACACTAATAGCAGCCACATAGTCCTTTAAAGGTATCTCATCAATAATACCTGCCTGATGGTATTTTTTTAACGCTATAGACAGCGCTAAAAAGCTTCCGGTGATAGATGCGGTCCTGGTTCCCCCATCGGCCTGGATAACATCGCAATCGATCCAAATAGTTCGCTCTCCCAGCTTTTCCAGGTCTACTACTGATCTTATGGATCGGCCGATCAGTCTTTGAATCTCTGAAGTCCTACCGCTTATTTTGCCCCGGGTAGCCTCCCGGGAAGAACGGGTGTTAGTAGAAGAAGGTAACAGCGAATACTCCGCAGTTATCCATCCGCTACCGGTGCCTTTTAAAAAGGACGGTACTTTCTCTTCCAGCATGGCAGAACACAAAACTCTAGTGTCACCTGTTTCCATCAAAACAGAACCATCTGGGTTTTTTACAAAACCTGGACTTATTTTAATTTCTCTCATCTGATCATTTAAACGATTACTTGGTCTAATCATGTTATACTCCCATCCATATTATCTCTTATCACTTATACAATTTAGATACCCATTATATAGCTTAGGCAACCATCAAACTTCTTATGAATGCTTTAATCCAAAACCTCTCGTTTAACGGTTTTAATCATGTCACCTAGCAGAAGTCTACCCACCTTATAAAAAGATTCATCATTACCACTAACATAGAACTGCCTTATAGGCTTGTTGGTGCTGTCATTAATCAGATCATCCTGCAATAGAATCTCCCGGAGTTCTTCAATCGTTTCAAATGAAGGATCAACCAATTCTATATCGCAACCAGCAAATTCTTTTATAGCTGGAGCTAAAAAAGGATAATGAGTACAGCCCAAAACCAAACTATCTACTCTATTCTCCAACAGCGGAGCTACATATTCCAAGATCGCGCTTCGAATTTCGTCCCCGTCCATTATCCCCTGTTCAACCAGGGGCACAAACTTGTGGCAGGCTCTCTCAAAAACCCGACATTGAGGATTAATATTTGTTATCTCCCGGGTATATGCTTTACTGTTGACCGTCGCTTGAGTGGCCATCACGCCTATCCTTAAATTTCTGCTCAAACGGTTAGCAGACCGTGCAGCTGCCTTCACCACCCCCAGCATGGGAAAATCATACTGTCCTTCCAACCGGGGTAAGGTTATTGAAGAATGGGTTCCACATGCCACAACAACTGCCTTTACCCCTTGGTTGATAAAAAAATTCAATATACTTCTGGCATAGGACATAAGCTGTTCTTCAGTTTTACTACCATAAGGAACATTGGCGGTGTCACCAAAATAAATAAAGCTTTCCCCAGGTAATCGTCCCAGCAAAGACTTGACTACCGTAAGCCCTCCGACACCGGAATCAAATATCCCAATCGGACTTTCTTTTCCCAATATTCAACACCTCTTCTTATAATCCGGGTTATGGGTGAAACAATCATTTATAACTAACCCCCCATGGCCCGAGGCCACAACCACTTACGAAAATTGGCTAAAGGGTGGGGCTAAAGGACCTAAAGCCTTCATCCCCATAAAGTTATTTTCGTATTAAGCAATAGTCTAAGCAGATAATAAACCATTACTTACTGGATGGCAAAAAATAACCCAATAAATAATTTAACACTTTTACTCGATATATTCTATATAAAGTTGATTTCTAGTATGCTTGGAATATTTGTGATTAAGCAGAATAGAAACTTAAAGTTGATTCCGACCTTTGATGATTACTTTCCTGTTTGCCGTTCAATATGATGGTAACTATTAAAGAGATTATGAGCCTGCTTTTGCCCAATAGCTGATTATGATGGGTGGTTTACGTAACCCAGTGAGGAGGCATAGGCATGGCTCAAGATAATTTGGAAGGGAAAACTAGCCTCAAAACATTTAGAGACTGTCGAAGCTCCATTTGGGGCTTTAAATGACAGCCTCTAATGTTTTTCATCATCCACTCTTGTTTTATTTCGTGTAATCTGGTTCAAGTGGCTTTGATAGATCCATATAACCTCCTATATTTTCTGTTGGCTGACCATCGATCATAAAAGATACCCTGCGAACCGAGGGAAACTTGCCTAGAGTATTAGCGATAGAATATACCACAAGTTTCTCCTGCTGCTCATCTTGGACCTGCCGCACTTCAGAACTGAGGTCAACAATACACAACCCATCTTCCTTAATATTGATATCCAGCAGTTTGGTACCTGGGGGAAAACTACTGGAGTACTCAGAATTTTCCGGCCCTTTCAACAGTTCCTGAATGGTTTGGCGGGCAATTCCTTCTGTCTTGACAATCTTCCTATCCTCGGATACCAGACCGCTGCCAGTGGCATCAACATAATAAAGTGAAACCACCAGATATTCAGTTGTATCCTGCTGATCAACCTGCTTATCCAGCAGGAGTTCTTCTAGACTTGTACCACTGTTATCGTCGACAGTATCCGGTTCTGGTGCTAAACTCAATAATTCCTTCCAGGCTTTCAGACTATTATCGCCGGCAAAAGTTGAACAGCCTCCGCTAATAAGACAGATGGCAGTTACAATAACAGCCAACAGGATCACAATTCTCTTATCCATTTATTACCAGCCCCCTTTCTCAGTTTCTTTACTAAGATACGAAGCTAGTCTCAATTTTATGACTATTTTTACTGGAATAAAAAAGTGAGCACCTGATAAGGTGCTCATCATGAAGGAGGAGTTATTAAAACAAGAATATTACTACGAACATACTGTAAATATTGTAACCGCTCTAACTCTACTAAAATATTAGCCGAAAACCTCGAATAATGTCAAATTAAATAATTCGACATTATTGCGCCAGTTTGTTATCTGATGAAGTCTGCTTCTCCATTCTCACTATATTGATAAGATTGTCTTTATTTAAATCGTCTACCAGGTAAACAACGCCTTCTGCTTTTTGTGAAAGTTTTTCCAAGTAAAAGCGATGGGATTCAACTCCAATACATACAAATCGTATTTTCTCCTTGGCTATCAGGGCGGCGGCATCAAGGGCATCGGTTTTAGCGTCCAATGTCCATAGAGGAATATTAGGAATACCATCAGTAATCAAAACCAGCATAGGATTGCGAACTTTACTGTTTTTAATAAGGTTAACTGCATTAACAATCCCATCTGCCATAGGAGTTAGCCCAGCTGGATTTATAGTTGCCAAACCCTGTTTTAATACCAGTTGCTTGCGAGTAAAAGGCACTACTATGTTGCTTCCTCTCTCCTGAAAAGTAACTACCGCCACTTTCTCTTTTCCGGTTAATAAAAGGTGTTCTGCTAAAAAACAGGCCGCCTGCCGTTTATCTCCAGCCATACTGCCGCTGGCATCAATCAACAGACAGATATCTACCGGCACATAATTCTTTTTCTCATAATAATGAAGATCCTGTTTTTTTATAGTTAAATGATCGTCACCTCTCAGGTAACTATTCTTCAATGCCTGTATAACCGTTTCTGGAACTGCCAAGTCACCGGACCAGTTCTGATCTGGATTATTAACAGTCTTATTTCGGTTGGTGTACTCTACTTTGGAAGTTTTGCGATCTATCTGACCCAGTTTCTTAAATCGACCACCACCACCTGCAGGCAATCTCCTGGTGTTACGACGAATCTCGGTTTCCAGCTCACACTTGTGGTTTATCACAAACTCTTTAAGCTTTAAACCTTTGCCGGTCATAATCTTCCCAAAAGGTGTATCCTTTAATATTCCCAGTTCTTCAAGCTGTTGAACATCATGTTCGATATCTCCCCATTTTTTCTTTTGCTGTTGTATACCTTTGCGTTTGAATATGTTGGTCGAATAATTTTCCATGAACTCCTGTATCTCTTCAACCCCACCTAGCTTTTCAGCCAGTTTAATAATGAGTTGATTGACATTTTCTTTTTCCGGCAGTTGCCTAGCCTGCTGCCCTTTAAAATGTTTCCAAGGCAGTTTAAGGTAACCTGCATAACTATCCTGAGCCTGTTTTTCATTGCCATGAATAATATTACGAACTTTAGAAAGCTTGATGCCGTTAACTAAAATAACTTCTTCTACCACTTCAGCAATGATATAAACCAGATAGTAATCTTCACGATCAAGCTGAGCCAGGATATGAACATGGTCCCATCCTTCTTCGTATTGCACTACAGGTTCAACTTCATCCTGCAGTAGATTATAAAGCGTACCTCTACCCTGATTAGTAGTAATAAATATCTTGCTGGCATAAGCTATAACCATGTTAAATCTTTCATCTTCTGCATAACGAAGTTGGGGATCTTTTTCCAGAAAATGCTCATCTATGGCAGTAAATATAGCTCTGGCAATCACCCGTGGATCAATCTCACCCGGTCGATGATACACGTCTATATGCACAACTCTGCCTTCTTCAACAAAATCCAGGAAAACCTTGCCGGCGTCACGATTAACGAGAATTTTCAGTTGTCCTTTTACCCTCTTTTCAGGCATGCGGGCATGAGCCTTACAACTAGCCACCGTACTTTCTCCCAGTCTCACACCCTGATTCTGCCCGAAATAAAGGTTAAGATAATTGCCAACTGAAGCAGCTTTATCTACGTTAGTGCGTTCACCTAGCATCTAATCCACCACCTTTAGCCATGAGTTGGAGTTAAATCTTTTTCCGTATTAACCAACTCGCTCCGGCTCATATCTTTTAACGCTCGTGCATTATGCTGAAAATATTCTTCCTCTTCTTCTTCTCTCTTGTTCTTCTTATTCTTAAAGCTCAGTATACCTTCTCTAGATCCTCTGCTCTCAACATCATTAATCAATTTTACCAAGGTGTCACCATCCACCCTATGCTTCAAAGCCAGTGGCAGTATCCTGGTTACATCTGCAATCATTACCTTTTCCCGGTTTTTAATCAAGCTGTGTAATATTGCTCCCTGCTGCATTGCCTCTATAGCTCTTATACTTTCCAAATTATGTTTGATGTAAAGCCGGGCGATAAAGTTGCGAAGAAAATCTGGCAATTCCGTGTTGCCATACTGTCCAGCCCATTTAACTATATCATCCCGGTATTTAATGTTTTTCGTTTCATCATATACATTGCTGCCTCTTTTATTAGCATTACGTATCTTGTGCTGATGGGAATTTTCTTCCAGCATATGAGCTAGAATGTCAACCGAGTCAGGTCTTCCCATATAACATACTAAATCGAAACGGTCTGATAACTGTCTTCTTATTTCCTCCAAAGGCCCGGGATCCTCGTCCGGATTGGAGGCCGCCCAAACGGAAACACTCACTAAAATATCTACCGTTGGCAGTCCGGCCTCTTCAATCTGCAGGTGACCTGGCTTATTACCCATAACGTCTAATAGTATATCAGTTATTTCCGGTGAAGTATCTGCCAAGCGGTTTATTTCGTCTATAAATATTATTCCCCGGTGAGCCTGCGGTATCAACCCTGGCAAAAGCTGAGCTGCTGGGTTGGTTGCATCAGTTAGCCGAGCCAGATCAATACTCCCTGCTACCGTCCCTACCTTGGCTGAATGGGATATCTCTAAAAACGGCATGGGGATAACTTCCGTTCCCAGAGCCTCGATCTCTTCTGGGATCATATCCCGGTGCTTAGGACAATGTGGGTTTTCCGGGTCACAGTTATAAATACAGCCTTTAATTCGTGTAATATCGGGTAAAATACCCCGGCAACTCCTCATTATGGTGGTCTTCCCCGTTCCCCTTAATCCCTCTGCATGGACATGTAACGGCTCACCAGCATAAGTCGATACCATTGACATTGTAACTAGCTCAAACAAAGGCTCATTTCCTTCATAACGCTCAAGCATATAAAACGGTATCATTAGCATCACTCCGATCTTTTCTTAGCCGTACAACCTTCTAAAAACAGAGCTCCCAAACTATGATACATTGCACCCATCTATATAAATGTGCATATATTACATTCCCAATTTAATAATAGTCGGCGAGAATTATCCGTTCAATACCCCGACTGCAATGTAGTAGTTTCTCCTCCTTTCTGTTAAAATTCCAACGTACCATTTGTGTTACTCTAACTATAAATCATTTTGTGATTTATTTCTCTAGTTTTTCAGCACTTCGTTTTGTATACCGGATACTTTGTTGCAAAAAGCACAATCTATAGCTATTTTATGGTTTGCAGGAAATTACGGTAAAAAAATAGGACGGATATCTTTCTATCCCTGTCCCAGTCGCGTCCACAACTGTATTCTCAAGCATCCAATTTGATTTCTATATTTTTCCTTTTATTCATAATCCGTATGATATTCGGTATATTACGTCATATTTAAGGTTTAATGCGTCATATACCCATCTTTTCCCTTAATAAACGTAGTTTGGCTCGACTGAGGGTGATATCCCGGTTGCAGACATTCAGTCTTAATATGTATGAACCTTCGCCAAAATTCTTAATTTCCTCGATAAAATTCATGTTAACCAAATAGGCTTGATGAGCACGGAAGAAATATGCATCATCGAGACGATTTTCCAGTTGGTTAAGCGTATAATTGGTTAGGTAACCTTCTTTTCTGGTACATATGAATACTTTTTTTCCCTGACTTTCACAAACAATGATATCATCATGTTTAACCAGAGTTATTTTACCTTTTTCTCTAATCGGAAGTCTTTTGAATAGCACTTGGTCCTCTTTATATCTGGCCATAATATACTCAATGCGATTTTTTAATCTTTGTTGTACTATTTCTTCTATATAATCCTGGTGGGCTATCCTCTCTTTTACCTTGTTGATAGTTTTTTCTATCCGGCTCTTTTCAATTGGTTTCACAATGTAATCCAAAATACCTAGCTCAAAAGCATTTACTGCCATACCCGTTTGCACCGTTACAAAAGCTATCCAGGGTGGTTCTTTCATTTCCATAAGTTTAACTGCTGTCTCCAGTCCATCCATCTCTGGCATAGTAATATCCAGAAAAACAATATCTACTTTCTTCTCCTGACACAGCATCAGGGCTTCCAAACCGTGGACGGCCTCTCCTACAATTTTTACGTCTTTTAATTGTTCCAATAGATACCTTAATACAATTCTTTCTTTATGGTCATCATCTACTATTAATGCTTTAACCGTCATAAGCGTCTCTCCTCACTATTCCCCTATTTTAAAATATACCTTCTCCTAAAGTAGAATACAACTACCAATTTATGAAGTCTTCTTTCAAAAACCAGCCATATTTGTTAGTCTTATTGTTAAAGGAGGTTAGTTTATGCGATATGAAGGTACTGTATACCGTCCGCCTAGTGAAGCAGGCAGTCTATTAATTCAGGCCACCATAGGTTGCCCTCATAATAAGTGCACATTTTGTAACATGTATAAAGATGTTAAGTTTCGCATAAGACCGGTAGAAGAGATAAAAGAAGATCTTCTGGCAGCCCGCAATTATTATGGAGAATATGTAGAATCACTATTCTTTCCCGATGGGAATACCATACTTATGAGAACCAACCAGTTGGTAGAAATATTTGAGTATGCAGGAGAACTGTTTCCCCATCTTAGCCGCATAACCGTTTATGGTTCTTCCCGGTTTATAAGCAAGAAAAGTTCGGAAGATTTAAAGCGGCTTTATCAGGCTGGATTACGCCGGGTTCATACCGGTATGGAAAGCGGAGACGATATCACACTGGCCCGGGTATACAAGGGAACTACTTCCCAGGAAATAATTGCAGCAGGTATTAAGCTTAAAGAAGCAGGTATCCAGGTCAGCGAGTATTACCTTACTGGTATCGGCGGCTTGGACAGAACCAGGGAACATGCCCTTAATAGTGCGAAAACCTTGAGTCAATTCAGCCCGGATTTTATTCGCATAAGAACCCTTGTTCCACAACCGGGCACCAAAATATTCGAGGATTATCAGAATGGATCCTTTCAACTCCTAACTGCCCATCAAGCTATGCAGGAAGTCCGGTTGTTGATAGAAAACCTGGACTGCCAGAATAGCATGCTGTTGAGCGATCATATGGCCAACTATGCTAATGTTAATGGATTACTACCTCGGGACAAGGCAGTGATGCTAAAGGAATTAGATAAATTGCTGACTTATCCAGCCGATACTTTTCGCCCCCCACATATATCGAGGTTATAGAAATAAAAAATCTCGAAACCTACTGGTTTCGAGATTTTTATTCGAATTTAAATTAACCCCACGCCTTTCCCCCCTGCGCTAACCTAAAGCCTTCATCCCCATGAAGCTATTTTCGTATTAGTTATTATAGCAACGGCAGATCAATTAACTCCCTGAATCGCAGGCGGCACTATATATACTTCTTCTCCTCTAAAATCGAAGAAATCGCTTAACTTCCAGTATACTCCCCTGCTCAATCTGGTATCTGCCTCCCAGCGAAAACTTATATATGGTACATCGCCCTTAAAATGAATTTTCTGCTCTCGTTCCAGCATCATTTCCTGTAAATCATGAAAAACCAATCTTATAACACCACTATCTTCTTGTACATAACCTGTGGCCAGAAAAGGAACATCTTCTACCGTTATCGGATTAATGTCATCGCCAAGTTTTATACAGAAGCTTCCATCATCACTTCTCTCAATATGTGCCGCTAGTATGTTAAGTATATTGCGGCGAAACATTTCAGCCTCCCCAAAATACCATTTGCCGCTTTTGCTTATAATTATTTCGGTCAAGTCCAAGCCTGTTTCCCCCCCTAATTAATCTCACCATTCTCCCCTGTTCCTGTATATTGTATTAATAACCAAACACAAATGCAAGTAAAGTACCTGATTGGAAAAATTGACTCCTCCACCATACATCTACATCCTTAGCAAACTGAAGCTTTTCCTCAATTATCTTGCTATACTCCTGCGTTGGCCAACTTTTCCTGTGAATTCCTATATATTTCTTCAATCTCGCTATCACTTATCTCTTTGCTGCCCATCTTAAGTCCTGCCAGTCCAAACCCATGCTTCTGGCCCAGATATCTCATATATTCTATGGTTTCCAGAGGCATTTTGCTGCCTATGCTATAGTCTTGATAATCGCCTTCTAAAGCCAGGAGAATAGTCTCCGTAAGGCAGGCCACATTTACTCCTTCACGGTAACCTAGATTAGGGCCAAATGATATAGCATCTGGATATTGGACCAAACCTCCTTCCAGGATCAAAACATCGTTTCTAGTTTCATAACACTCAGGAGCTACATCGGCCGGCCTGGCAACATCGCAAACCACGGTCCCAGGACTAAGATTAGCAGGATAAACTAGGTATTCCGGAGAATTACTGGTAGCTATTATCATGTTGCACTGGGGTAGGGTTGCTTGAATATCTAGACTGCTGCTGACAGGGGGAACGATACCCAGATAATTGCATATTTCCTCAATCATCTCGCTGCTTATACTCTGCCCCTCTTTTAACCTATACAGATATTCCCTGGACTCATTGCAATCCATCCCTTCCAAGGTTCGAACGGTTTCGTCCACCCATAGACTCAAACCACCTAATTCTCCAGAGTTCCATCTCTGTATTGCTTTTTGATACATATCCCTGATTAGAGAAGCCAGTCGGTTTTTACTGCTGTTTACATGGTCGGGGTTGCCCAATACTACAATATTGGCAATTTTTTCGGATAGCAACAGGGCACAGGAGCGTCCAATAGAACCGGTAGCCCCCACCACCGCACCTTGGGCAGTTACCAACTCAATATGCATTTTCTTAGCTCCTACAACCAAAGCTTCCATCGCCATAAGCACCGTATAGCTATTACCGCTGGTTATGGCAATACCTCGGCCCTGTACTGCTCTGCCGCCCCTGGTCACTACCGAGCTAAGTGCTCCCAGTCCCACAATTTTCGCCCCCAGGTCTCTACCCATATCTACTGCCTGCTTTATAACCTCACTGGTTTCTTCCCGGGGCAGGTTCATAATCTGGCGAGCCCCAAACGGTACCCCTATAAGCCAACCTTCTGCCAGGGTGCCGTCCTTAGACCTTATGGCTGGCATATGACACACTAGGCCAGCCTCCTTGGTTTGGCTCTGCCATTCCATCAATTGATATATTTCATCTCTACTGTAATTTATAAAGGATGGATTATTTAAAACTACATCTTCAGGAGCCGCATAATGGATGATAAAAGCAAATTTCTCCACTGCCGTTTCCCCCGGACCCAATGGAGAAGCTTTTATTCTTCTACTCCCAGCTCGATAGTCAATTATATTTTCCGGCTTTTTATAATCTCCAATCAAATGACGGTAAAGTTTGGAATAATCCCGATAATACAAAATTCTACATACCATATCCAGGGCATCTATTACCCTATCTATTTCGGAATTAGAAATGGTAAGAGTAGGCTCCAGTCTAAGAGTCATGGAGCTATTTAAATAAGGAGCCAGTCGGATATTATAAATATTGAGTAAAAATCCCGCAATAAGTGCAGTAAATCCTTCACAATCGGCCAGATAAGTCAAATCCAAAGAACCACAATCGCTCAGTTCATTAATTTCAAGTCCCACCATTAACCCGCTGCCCCGGATTTCCTTAATAACACCAGGATACCTGTCATCTATTTCCTGTAGCTTTTTAAGCAGATACTTCCCTTTTGCTTCAACTTCTTTGATAAGTTCGCGGTTGTTTTGCTCCAACCTCTCCAATACAGCAATACCAACTGAACAGGTAACCTGGTTGTTAGCAAATGTGGAGCTATGAAGCATCCCAAAGTCATCATTCCACACTCGGGGTGAGCTGATGCAAACGCCCATGGGCAGAATTCCGCCTCCCAAAGCTTTAGCCAGCAGAAGTATATCCGGTTCAATTCCTTCATGTTCACAGGCAAACAACCGCCCAGTGCGACCGAGTCCGGTTTGAATCTCATCCACTATAAATATTACACCATATTTTTTGCATAGTTCTTGAGCGCCTTTTAAATAAGCAGGGGAGGCGATTATAATACCCCCCTCACCCTGTACCGGTTCCACCATAAATGCAGCGGTATTATCTGCCAGTTCCCGAAGTGTTAATTCCATAGCTTGCAAATCATTAAAAGGTATTGTTACAAACCCTGGAGCTGGAGCCCGGAACGGACGTTGGTAAGAACCCTTCCCGGTAGCAGATAATGCACCCAGAGTTTTACCATGGAAGCTATTTTCCGTTGATATGATAATTTCTTTGCCGGTACTGGAGCGCGCCAGTTTAATGGCCGCTTCCACCGCTTCGGTTCCAGTCTGGCAAAAAGTGCAGTAACATAAATCTCCTGGTGTACATTCAGCCAGCATATTAGCTAGTTTTAATGCCTCTCCCGGTATAGATGGCTGCACCAGACTGGGAAGACCCCTTTTTCTAACTTCTTCCAGACGATCCCAGATAAAATCGGGGTTATATCCAAAAGGCACCGCACCATACTGAGCAATAAAGTCCAGGTACTCTATGCCTTGTTCATCAACTAGATAACTTCCCCGGCCATAAGTGTAATTCTTATCCAGCCTGAAAGTCTCTAAAACTTCCTTTAAGGTT
>CAZXIR010000038.1:11285-17422 GCA_964640845.1 uncultured Syntrophomonas sp. | reverse complement strand
TTTTTTAATCGTCATGCTATTAACTAAAATGCGACGGATTGAGTACCATCCCCGGAAGCATTTATTTTTCTTTTTCTTCTTTTTCCTGCCGGGCTTTTTCGATTATCTTGTCGGCGTTCTGAGCCGGCACTTCTTCGTAATGTGAATATTCCATAGTAAATTTGCCTCGACCCTGGGTCATGGATTTTAAGTCAATAGTATATCTGGCCATTTCACCTAAGGGAACTTGGGCTTTAATGGCCTGTTTTTTCCCGACTGGTTCCATACCCTGAACCCGACCCCGTTTACTGTTCAAGTCACCAATGATATCACCCATAAATGATTCAGGAATAATGATTTCTACATTCATTACCGGTTCCAATAGAACTGGTTTGGCTCCCTCCAGACCCTTCCTGAAAGCCAACCGGGCTGCCATCTTGAAGGCCATTTCAGAGGAGTCTACTGAATGGTAGGATCCGTCAAACAAGGTGGCCTTTAAGCTTGTTACCGGGTAGCCGGCTAGTACCCCTTCGTCCAGAGCTTCCAGCAGTCCTTTTTCTACCGCCGGAAAATACTGCCGCGGTACTGATCCACCAAAGACTTGTTCAGCAAATTCAAATTCACCTTCAGCTAAAGGTTCAAAACGAATCTTGACGTGGCCATATTGGCCATGGCCACCGCTCTGTTTTTTGTGTTTGCCTTCTGCTTCGACACTTGCCCTTATAGTTTCCCGATAGGGTATTTTCATCTCTTTACTTATTACGTCAACCCCAAATTTGCTTTTTAGTTTTTCTATCAATATATCTACATGAGTATCTCCCATGGATTTTAAAAGGGTCTGTTTAGTCTCGGTGTTCTTTTCAATTATTATGGTGGGGTCTTCTTCTTTTATTCTCTGCAGGGCACCGCTCAGTTTATCTTCGTCGCCTTTGCTCTTGGGTTCGATAGCCATATTAAGTGTAGGCTGCGGGAATTCAATAGGATCCAGGGACACCGGGTTAGCCTTCTGGCAAAGGGTGTCACCGGTAGCAGTTACGCTCAGTTTAGCTACCGCAGCAATATCCCCAGTGTTGAGCTCAGGCACAGCGGATTGTTCCTTGCCGGTCATTACCAGTAGCTGTGCAATTCTCTCATCTTTTTCTTTGCTGGCATTAAAATATGAATTATCAGCTTTCATGGTACCGGTAAATACCCGGAACATATTGAGCCGCCCTATATAGGGGTCGGCGATAGTTTTAAAGACCTGTATGGCCAGCTTGGACTGGTCCATTTCCTGGTATAAGGGGTTGTCTTCCGGGGTAGCAGCACAATCAACTACAAAATCCATAAATGGCTGAATGCCTATATTTTTTAGTGCTGAACCACAGAACACAAATACTGCTGAGCCTGAAGCGGCAGCTTTCTTTATACCAGCCAGTATTTCTGAATCGGTTAATTCTTCCCCTTCCAAATATTTGGACAACAGGTCATCATCTGCTTCGGCTGCGGCTTCAATAAGCTGTTCTTTATAAAGTTCTACATCATCCATCATATCAGCAGGGATTTCACCTTCGGTCATTTTCCCGCTGCCTTCTTCAAAGGTGTAGGCTTTCATTTTAACCAGGTCCACTATCCCTTTGAAACTGCTTTCAGAACCTATGGGAATCTGGACTGGAACTACTAAATCAGCAAAGGTGTTTTTCAACTGATCCAAGACCTTGTAATAATCCGAATTTTCCCGGTCCATTTTATTCACAAATACCAGTTTAGGCATATTGGGAAAATCTTCCCAGATAACCTCGGTCTGGACTTCTACCCCGGCATTGGCTGACAGTATCATAACCAAGGTATCTGCCACTCTGGCTGCTCCGATTACTTCAAAATAGAAATCGGCAAAACCAGGGGTGTCCAAAATATTTATTTTATGGTCCCTATATTCGCAGGGTACCAGTGATGTGCTGATAGTAATTTTTTTCTTAACCTCTTCCGGCAAAAAGTCTGCTACTGTATTTCCATCATCTACTTTCCCCAACCTCGTAGTAGCTCCGGTATTATAGAGCATAGCTTCTGCCAGTGAAGTCTTACCTGTTCCTCCATGGCCAACAAGAGCTATGTTGCGAATTTTACTCGTAGGGTAAACCTTCATCAAACGACCTCCTCACAATATACTATAACTGTAAAAATGGTACTATATATTGACCTAAGTAGCAAAATTTTTTTCAATTTCATCGTTTACGGTTGTTCATAATAAAAAATATCCAATATAGAAGCATAGCTGCTACCACAAACAATACTAACTGGTATATCATTACTCCTTTAAATGCATCTACTATAAGGGTAAATACTATCCCTAAAGCCAGCGGAAATAGTATCATCTTGGTCAAAGAACGGTTGGGATAATTTGGGTCAGACTTCTTTTTTTGCAGATAGGACCAGTTAGTTATAAGAAAGAATATTACAGTATTTATTATCAGGCTTACAAATATCATGCCTTATCCCCATCAAAAAAATCTAAATAACGGCGGAAGACATCGTTATACTCTTGAATCAATACATAATCGGTTAGATCCAAATGCAGGGGGGTAATACTAATGTAATTTTCCTCCACTGCCAATACATCACTATCTTTTTCCTGCTCTTCTTTTCTTACTCCCCCTCCTAGCCAGTAATAAGTGTTACCACGGGGGTCCTGACGTTCTTCAAAAAGATTATCATAATTCCTGACTCCCAGCCTGGTTATACGAATCCCTTTAATCTCTTTAGGAGCAAGGGGTGGAATATTTATATTCACCATTGTCTTGCGATCGATACCATGTCTCATAATTGTTTTAACGAAGTTACGGGTGAAGCGGGCCGGAAAATCAAATTCCATGTTATCCTGATACGAGTTTAAAGATACTGCAATAGATGGCACACCCATAATTACGCCTTCAGCTGCAGCAGAAACGGTACCGGAATAGAGTACATCCGTACCCAGGTTGGGCCCATGATTTATACCCGATACCACTAGATCCATTTTTTCTTTAAGCAGTTTGCCTATGGCCAGTTTCACACAATCTACCGGGGTACCTCTAACCAGCCAGGCGGCTATAACCCCTTCTATTTCCAGTCTTCGGGTTGAAATTGGTTCAAAAACGGTTATTGAATGACCTGTTCCGCTTCTTTCCTGATCAGGTGCCACTACATATAAATCGCCGAGGGTGCTGAGTTCTTTTACCAGAGCTCTTATCCCCCCGGCATTAATTCCATCATCATTGGTAAGTAGAATTTTCACTCTTATGCAACCTCCGTTTCCGATAATTAGCATGTGCCCGATGGCTTGCATTTACCCCTGATAATTAATCTTTTGATGGTAATCATGCCTAGGCCTTGCTCTCCATGAATCTACCTATTCATAAGTAAGACCGCGCTCCATGAGGGTGATATGCTTCATAGGCCAATAAATAAGAAACGCTTTACCTTTAATATGGTCCCTGGTTAGCCAGGCATTCCACCTGTGACTGTCAAAGCTAAGATTACGGTTATCCCCCATCACAAACAAGGCGTCTTCAGGAACTGTAACCGGACCATATTCATAATTATGCGGTTCGGAAATATAGGGTTCAGAAACAGCTTTACCATTAATATATACTTGGGCATTTTTTACCTCCACCGTATCTCCAGGAAGGCCTATCACTCTCTTTATGTAGTCTTCTTTACTATTCAGTATTTCCGGGGGATCGAAAACTACTACATCACCCCGTTCAGGTTCCTTGAAAAAATATATGAACTTATTAACCATAACCCGATCCTTAAGCTGAATAGTAGGTAACATAGAGCCGGTAGGTATGATTCTACCTTCTATTACAAAAGTTCTTAATATCATGGCTAAAACAAAAGCTATAACTATAATACTTATAACTTCCTTAAAAAAGCTCTTCATTTCTTCGCTCATATATCGCCACTCCTAATATTCGTAAATATTTATAATCATTTCGTTGGATTCTTTACTTTTCTTCAGTCCGAACATCACCTTTTTATGTTTAAGACTGCGGTTTAAGAAATCGATTACATAGACCAAGTCGGGATTAGCAGCAAAACTCTTGGTCGCTATAAGATCAAGCTTATCCGCTTTATCTACTTCAGTATCTTTATCCATAAGATCCGTTTCTTCTCCTTCCCTGTATTATTTTAATTTAAGCACCTTTTGTTTACAAGCCGGTTAATTAATACCAATATATAATAGATAAGATATTTTTAAATTGTCAACATACATAATACTACATTAAAAACTTTAGTTTTGCACCTCCCTGCCAGGTAAATATGCTGGCAGAATGGGGATATAGCTTATGAGTAAATTAGATCTTATCTGTTTATCCGGCTAGTGTTCCATATTGTAACTCCGAGAAATCAGTGGTAAAATAAGCTAATGGCTATTAGTGTGTCATTTTTTAGGGTTTTTTGTCTATTTACTGCATATTGCTTTTATTTTAAGCGTTTCTTTTAATGCTTACTGCACAGTTCTATAGCTACATATCACTAACTCAGTCTTTTATTTAATTACTCATAAATAACTAGTTTTCTGTTAACCTCACTATAATTGATTATTAGGAATTTGTTTCCGGCTTATTGTTTGCGTTTGCATATTTAACATCAAAAAGTGTTATTTATTGCAGAACAGACAATATCCGCAGCAAATATCTAGATTCATAAGTATATTTATCAATGGAGGTGATAAAAAACACATATCGAGGTTTTGGACCAGGGTTGGTCAGCATCACTGGTCAATTGGCAGTTGTATCGTCAATTTCTAAAAATATCGGTGATGTGCAATATTCAAAATAGAGGGGGAAATGTTTGATGAGTAATACTGTGTTGGAACAATACAAGAGTAAGCTGATTACCGCTGAAGCGGCTGCCAAGTTGGTTAAGTCAGGTGACTGGGTACAGTATGGGGAATTTGTTCAGCAACCGCTTGATATCGACAAAGCACTGGCCGCACGCAAAGATGAATTAGAAGATGTAAAAATTCGCTTGGTTACTATGACCTTTATGCCTCAGGTGTGCCAAGTGGATCCTAAAAGGGAAACGTTTTGCATGAATGACTGGCATTTTTCCGGGGTATCCAGAAAACTGCAGGAAGCAGATCTGTGCAATTACATATCTTTAACTTACCATGAAGGTCCTGAACATTATATCAGGGGATATGACCCGGTAGATATTTGCTTCCAACCTGTTACCTCCATGGATAAAAACGGATACTTTAATATCAGTACCTCTAACTCAATATCTACTGCCGTATGGGATGTAGCTAAAACAAAAGTTGTGTATGTAAACTCCTCAGCTCCCTGGTGTTGCGGTGGAAACGGCGAAATTATTCACATCTCTGATGTAGATTATGTAGTTGAGAGTGAGACCAATCCTCCACTGGCACAAGTCCCAGGTGTTCCTCCCAGTGATGTCGATAAAAAAATAGCTGAATTGATAATGGAACAAATGCATGATGGAGACTGCATTCAGCTCGGTATCGGCGGTATGCCCAATGCGGTTGGCGCTATGATTGCCCAGTCGGACCTTAAAGACCTGGGGGTACATACTGAAATGCTGGTCGATTCTTTTGTAGATATGTATGATGCTGGTAAATTGTCCGGTAAGAAAAAACAGCTTGATAAAGGCAAAATGGCCTATACTTTTGCTATGGGCACCAGCAAATTGTATGATTTTCTGGACCACAACCCGTCATGCGCCAGTTATCCAGTAAATTATACCAATAACCCTTACGTTATCGGCCAAAATGATAATATGGTCTGTATTAATAATGCTATTGAAGTAGACCTTTTCGGTCAGGTAGCCTCCGAAGCTTCTGCTGGTCGTCATATTTCCGGTACCGGCGGACAGTTGGACTTTATCTTTGGTTCCTACAAATCTAAAGGCGGACGTGGGTATATTGCTTTGACCTCTACTGTTACAGGTAAAGATGGCAAACTGCAATCCCGCATTATACCTGGTCTGCTCCCGGGCACCATTGTTACCGTACCAAGATCTCTGGCCTATTACATAGTTACTGAATATGGTATGTTTAACACCAAGGGTGCTAGCACCTGGGAACGTGCAGAAGGTATCATTAACCTGGCCCATCCAGAGTTTAGAGATGAACTTGTAAAAGAAGCCGAGAAATATAAAATTTGGAGAAAATCAAA
>CAZXIR010000038.1:0-11185 GCA_964640845.1 uncultured Syntrophomonas sp. | reverse complement strand
TAATGCTTAATGCCGTACTTGCTGGCTTTGCGCGAAATGGTAGAAGCGTCTACTTCCAATATGCTGGCCGCTTTACCACATGAATTGGCTATAGCAAAGGTTTTTTGCAACAGTTGTTTTTCTACAGTTTCCACTGCGTCTTTTAAGGGGATGATTTTGTTCACACTTACTGCCTGGTCTATTACACGCCCTCCCCCATATCCATTTGATACAAAAAGCTCAGGGAGATGCTGTAGGGTTAAAGTTTCGCAACTGCTGGTTACTACCAGTCTCTCCATCAGATTTTCCAGTTGCCTGATATTTCCCGGCCAGTCGTATTTCATAAGCATATTTATTAATGCCGGATCTATGCCTTTGGCAAGGTTATATCGACGGTTAAAGTTATCTATGAAATGTTTTATCAACAATGGAATTTCGTCTCTTCTCTCCCGCAAAGGCGGCACTATGATTGGGACCACGTTTAACCGATAATAAAGGTCCTCTCTGAACTCACCATTTTCCACCATCGATGCCAAGTCTTTATTGGTGATGGCAATGATCCGAACATTTATCTTAACCGGTTCAGTTCCCCCTACTCGTATTATTTCTCGTTCCTGTAATGCCCGCAGCAATTTGACTTGCAGGTAAATAGGTATATCACCTACTTCATCCAGCAGCAGGGTTCCCGTATTAGCTACTTCGAATAGTCCTGGTTTGCCGTCTTTCCTGGCCCCGGTAAAAGCACCGGCATCATATCCAAATAATTCGGACTCAATCAGATTTTCCGGTATAGCAGCACAGTTTACTTTGACAAACGGTCCGTCCTTGCGGGCACTGTTATTCTTTATAATCTCTGCTATGACCTCTTTACCCACTCCGGATTCACCGGAAAGCAGTACGGTTGAGTCTACCTCCGCTACTTTCACCGCTTGATGTACGATATTTTCCATTTCCTTGTTTTTGAAGACCAATTCTCCTGACTCCTTGATCTTTATTTGTTTAACCTGAGACTCAAAATGCTGCTTAAGCCCTTCCATCTGTTCCAGTTTTTGTTTGAGCATATTCAATTCACTTATATCCCGCACATTGGTTATTACCCGATATATATCACCTTTTACATCAAATATGGGTGTAGCACTAACCAGCAGAGTGCGGCCGGTAATAGTGGTCAGGGTAGTTGTGGCTGGCGCCTTAGTCTCCATCGATATCAGGGTAGCTGACCGGGATAATATTCCTTCATCAACCAGCTGCTGCATACTCTTAAATAGAAAAACTTCTTCTTCCATCCCAGTAACCCGTTTTATGGCTTTATTGGTGCGTATAGTGACAGCATTCTCATCAGTTATGTAGAGTCCGTCAAAAGAGGAATCAATCAGGGCATCCATTTCCGCATTGAGTGCTTTTACATATTCCAGTTCCCGGGATATGGCCTCCACTTCGCTCAGATCGTGCAGAACTGCAACCGCCCCGGTAATTTCGCCATTGGTGATAATGGGTGCCCGGTTGGTTATAGTCGGCTTGTTTCCTACCTTCAACTTGATCCCAAATTCCCTGCGGCCGCTTTTAATTACACTTAACAGATTGCTTTCCGGTATGATATTACTGATAAACCGGCCCAATACCTCACTGGCCTTTTGATTGCTCATCTTCTCCATGGCCCGGTTCCAGATGTTGATATATCCGTCTTTGTCTATAGCCGCTATGGGATTATAAGCTGAATTAATAACCGTTTCCATTTGTCCTGAGATTTCAGCAACTATTTCGCTCAAGGCGATCATTATATCTGATTTGGTAATAATACCGACCAGTTGTCCGCTTTCATCTACCACCGGATAGCGTCCCGTTCCGGATACATCAACATTGAGTATCTCTTCCTGTGCACTTATGGTCCTAACCTTCCGGGTCATATAATCCTTTACCGGTCGATTAAGATCATCTTTAGCGTGCATCGCTCTTATGAGATGGGTTTTGGTAAATAACCCGATCATTATCTTTCCGTCTACTACCGGAGCACCATCGATTTCATTATTCAGGAAAAGTTCTGCTGCATCGTATAGAGTGGTGTCTAAATCAAGGACGATTACGTCCTTGTTCATAAAATTACCGACTATCATTCCCTAACCCCCTATTGGAAATAGTGCCTGCAGGCGCAGGCCGCCGGTGCTATATATATTTGCCCCCATTATTTAAAGTATGGCAAATAATCTCCCTCCTGGCAATTACTTTCGCGTCTGGTGTCAGAAGAGCAATACTGTGGTCAGTTGCGGTCCCCCTTATTCTCGTCTGATAGAGAAAGAACTAGCAGAAACATGAATTTAAATCATCATAATTGCTCCCAACACCCAAAGGTATTCATACGGCGAACCATAACGGTCTGCTAGCCCTTTTGGTTATAGTGCAGGAGAATTAGCTGCTTTTGGATTGCTCATATTCTAGATTCTCCGGTTTATCCTTCTCCCTGAGTTGGACTAAAAGTCGGTTGATTTCAGGGGTCTTTCGGGCTGCAGCATTTTTGGGGGCTTGACATCGCCGCTCTGATAAAATCGGACCATTTTTTGGCGTAACCGAAGCAATTCATAGCTGGCATTAGAGAACATGAAGGACCAATTATACTATTTGAATCGCTTCTGAACTATCAAAGAAATAAAGATAGCTCTCCTTAACCTTTATTCTTCTGATTTGTTCAATAGCCTTTTGGTATTGTTGCAGTTGCAAGTGATATAGATCTATTCGCTCCTGGCGGTTGAAGTCGGTGAGCCGGTCAGTCTTGTAATCTACCAGCACCGCTTCTGAGCCTTCCAGGAAATATAGATCGATAACCCCCTGGATCAATAATTTTTCATCTGTTCCCTCTGCTCCCATAATAACTTCCTGGGCTGAACATACCCGGTTAAAAGCTGTTTCGCGATATATGCCTTGGGCATTTATGGCCCGCCGGCCCAGAGGAGAATTAAAGAATTTTAAAATAGCTGATTTATCCAGCAGTTGTGCTTGTCTTTCGGTTAACAGTTGGTTTTGCAGCATCAGGTGGACCTGCTCCTCAACTTCTTCCAGGCTAGAGTATCCTTTGAATTCTATATGCTCCATGATGAGATGCATGAGATTACCTTTTTCCAGGGAACTCAGCTGAAAATCCTGCCGGGAAGGGATAAATCCAGGTTCTTCTTGTGCCGCACTAATAATCCGGGTGGTCTTGGGTATGACTTCCCTGACCCCCATTTTCTTGATCTGCGATACCGATAATTTGGAAGGTATTATGACTGCATATCCATAGGGATATTCCCAATCCAGGCGTTTGATTATTGCTGCCTGTTCTTGATTGTCGCCATCCACCAGGTGGTTTTGCAGTTTATCCTTGAATTCCTGTTTAAACTCGATCTTCCTGCTTTCCTCTACCTGCAGATGGGATCGGTTTAAGGTATGTATCTGCCAGCGGGAATTATCTGCCTGCAATGTTATCCCATCAGCTGTCCTTCCGGCGATTTCCCGCAGGGTACCTACCCCGGCATGGTGGGCCAGGGCTGGTCCAATCCAATCCAGGAAGGTCCTGGCTCTGAGCAGTTCATAAACATTGCTTATCCCACACCATTTCTGGGCTTCTTTTTCTAGCCCTTTAATGGAACCCAACAGGATCAGCCTGCTTTCAGCCCGGGTCATAGCTACATACAAGATTCTCATCTCCTCGGAAAGGTTTTCTACCTTAATCCGATTCTGCATGGCGGTTCGGGCTATAGTATCAGTTCTGGTTCTTAGATCAGTCCTTATCAAACGAGGTCCTATACCTAGTTGGGAGTGAAATAGTACATTGCCTTTGGTATCGGTTTCATTAAATCGTTTGCCCAATCCGGCCACCATAACCACCGGAAACTCCAGACCCTTGCTTTTATGAATGCTCATTATCCTTATTACATTATCGTTTTCTCCCAGTATTCGGGCTGCATCCATATCACCACTGCTCAGTTTAATATTTTCTATAAAACGGGTGAAGTTGAACAAGCCTTTGATGGAACTATCCTGAAATTGCCGAGCCCGGTTCACCAGGGCCTCCAGGTTGGCCTGTCTTTGACGCCCTCCGGGCATGGAAAGGGCATAATAGTAGTAACCGGTTTCAAACAGCATCTGGTATATAAACTCATCTACCGGCATCAGTCGTGAACGTTCCCGCCATTGATCGAGTTGCTCCAAGAAGAGTTTGATTTTATCGGCCAGACTATTTTGGAATAGATGGATGTAATTTTCTATAGCATCATAATAGGTCCCTCGAGTCAGACTCAACCTTATATCTGTAAGTTCATCTATATCAAAGCCACCTATGGGCGAGCGCATCACGCTTAAGAGGGGGATGTCCTGACGGCGGTTGTCAATAATCTTCAAGAGATTCAGGATCAGATCCACCTCGGCCGCCTCGAAGTAACCGCTGTTGCTATCTGCATAGACCGGTATGCCTTCAAAGCGAAATATTTCCATAAACTCAGAGGCCCATCTGCGGGTGGCCCGCATTAAGACTACTATATCCCGGTAATCTACTTGGCGGTACTCCTGCTTTCGGGCATCATAAATCTGACTGCCTACCATGGCCTTTATGCGACCGGCAGCTATTCTGGCTTCTACGGCTATATCGGACAACTCCTGGATTTCGGCCATTACTTCATCTTCAGCATCTTCCGTATTTATACCCTTTTCAACTAATATAAGCTCGATATCTGAGTCACCGGCTTCATCTGCTAGCAATCCGGGATACAGCAGGGCCGATTCATCATAATTGATCTCACCCAGTTCCCGGCTCATAATATTTTTAAATATATAATTAATTCCGCTTAAAATGCCAGCCCGGCTGCGAAAATTTTTACTCAGGTCAATTCGTCGGTTAATTACTCCCTCCTGGACGCCGAAGGTGAGATATTTACCCAGAAATAATGATGGATCTGCATTGCGAAACCGGTATATACTCTGCTTGATATCCCCCACCATAAACAGGTTGTCCTTTTGACAAATAGAAGTTAAGATGGTTTCCTGTACCAGATTGCTGTCCTGATATTCATCAATGAAGATATGCTGGTATTTTTTCCGATATTCCCCCTCTGCGGCTGAATCCTTTAACACCTCCAGAGCATAGTGTTCCAGATCACTAAAGTCCAGGATATTTTTTTCATTTTTCTTCTGTCGGTAAAGAGCGGAGAATTTCAAAACCAGATCACACAGGTACTGCATAAACGGATATATGGTGTTGATATCTCTCAGATATTGGTCGGGATGTTTACTAAGGTTTTGCTGTAATTTATCGATTAACTTCCTACCCGCCTGACGCTGTTTCTGCACCATTTCCTTTAAATCTTTATCGGTATCTTTACCAGCCCTTTTCAAGGCCGGGAAGCTAAAGGAATGCACCTTTTCAAACAATATCCCCAACCCTTGTTCCGAAGCCTGAATCAGCTCTTCCACCAGTTGGATATCATTTTGTAAGGTATAGACATATGCTTGTGGACCGCCTGGTCTTTCACTGGTCTTAATCGCATTTACAAAAATGTCCCGGGCAGCTTCCAGCTGCAGGGCGGCCTGTCGAGCAATCTCCTGCAGCCAGGCAGAATCAGCAAATTGCTCAACATCCATGGCAAAATGAGCAGCGCTGTCCTGCAGCCATTTTGGGGGATCAGGCTGACTCTGAATAAATTCATAGCCTTGCTTAATCAATTCCAGCAAGGCAGAATCACTCTTGCTGGTACCAAACATTTCCACCAACTGGATAAACTCGGCTGTCTCCTGTTCATACTCGGCTTCGATAAGTTCTTCCAAAACATCTATTTTCATGAGCACTGTTTCACTCTCATCTGCTACCCGGAAATTAGGATCGATATCCAATAGGAAAAAATGTTTTTTTACTACCTCCCGGCAAAAGGAGTGAATGGTGCTTATGGAGGCCTGATTGAGCAGGTTTAACTGCCGGCGCAGATGAACCAACAGTTCTTCCGGCTGGCCTTCCTGCAGTTCCTTGAATATAGCACTGTTAATCCTCTCTCTCATCTCCGCTGCTGCTGCCTGGGTAAAGGTTACAATTAAGAGCCGATCGATATCGATTCCGTCCTTGATAATCAAGTTTATCACCCGCTGCACCAGAACTGCGGTTTTTCCTGAACCTGCAGCCGCCGCTACCAGCAGATTGCTGCCCCTGCTGTTTATAGCCTGGGCCTGCTCTTCAGTCCATTTAGGCAATTGTCTCCCCCCCCTCGCTCTGAGCATTAATTCGCTTTAGTATCTCTTCATCGGAATGGTCCCAAATATTATGATAGCGGTTGTTTTCCAGCAATTGATCAAACTGACAGATAGATTTATAGTCACAATAGGCACATGCGGTATGAGGGCCGTTTTTTACCGGCTCGATCTTTATCGATCCTCCCAGCATTTCTGATGCCACCTCACCCACCCGGTGCAAGGCGAAGTGCCGCATTTTTTCGAACCACTCTTCATCCAGTACCGAAGCATCACTATAAAACTCGCCATTTTGTTTGATCCGCACCGGCAAAATGTCAGATGCGGAGTCAAATTCCACATCCATCTGCCGAATTATTCTGGTATCAGCCACCGCTAACCCGGTCATCTTCAGCTTTTTGTTGATAGCTATCTCGATGGCCTCCTGCTCTATTTCCTCTCCATCGATGAGCGGGTCATCCAGTTTAAAATAGAATATCCCTCCCGGTCGAACCGTCTTCCCTTCCCTGTCCTGTATGGCATTCATCACCGCAGCCAAGTATATGATCAACTGCAGGTTTAACCCATGATATATGTCTGAAAGCTTTAAACTGCGATTACCGCTTTTGTAATCGATAATCTTAATATAAAAATCATCATCTTCATGGAGCAGGTCTACCCGGTCTATCCGTCCCTCCAGATAGATTTTTTCACCATCTGTCAGTTCTACTTCCAGAGCTGGGAAATCACAAAAGTCCCCATTCCCAAATCTCATTTCATGTCCCAGAAAACTAAAACCTCCTTTTTGCAGATGACTAGTCAAGGTCCAGGCTGCACGCCTGCTAATCCTCTTTAGCCGCTGGCACATGTACCGGTACCTACTGCTGCTCTCGAAAATGCCCTGGTTGTAATCGGACAGGATTTCCTCGCTTACTTTATCTATAATTTTATCGCAGGTGCTCCGATCGATTTCTCTCCAGGACAGTTTCTCTCTGGATAATTCACGACTGAGATTTTGCAGGGTCTTATGCAGTATATCTCCGATATCAGGTACCCCCAGTTCATATAAGGCGCGTTTCTCGGGCTTTAGGCCATAACGCATAAAATGGGCAAAGGGGCAGTTGACATACTGTTCCAGGCGAGATACGCTGGTCCTTAAAGGTCCCTCATACACTTCTCGGGCTTTTTTCTGGTTCAGTGATTCCGGCTGGTTATCATGAAAGAAACCATTTATTATGGCATTGTTTTTGGTTTGCCATTGGGGATGGTCCCGATACCAGCTGTAAACATCCCACCATATCTCGTCCACCATCCGGCCATCCAGATGATTACGCAAGTTATCTACCAGATATTTATAGGTACTATTGGCAGTGGATATCATATTGCGATGAATTTCCTGGTTTTCAATCAAATCATGGGTTGACGACAATCTGATCAGAAGTTGCCTGAAACGGGCTATCAAGAGTGAAGGCCTCAAGGCCTTGGATTCCAGATCCGAGCAAGCATAAGAAAGGCGCAGCAACTGAGACGGTTTGGTAATGGCACTGTAAATCAGATAATTTTCCTGAGCCGTCTTTAGATCACGGCTGAGACCTATCTCCAATCCCTGCTCCTTGAGCCAGCTTTTTTCTTCTTCCGTAAAAACCCCTTCCGGCCAACTCCCGGACGGCAGAATACCATCATTAACTCCTATAACAAACAAGGCTCGAATGTCATGGCTCTTGGATCTCTGAATACTGCCTACCAGGACCTGATCAACGGTAGTAGGAATGATGCCCATTTCGAAGGATTGCAGACCTGCTTCCAGTATTTGCTGATACTCCTTAAGTCCGATTACCTGCTCCCCCAACAATTCCATGATCTGCTCCACCATGAGCATCACGGTATTCCATATTTGTCGGCTTTCACTTTGCATTTCATAATAAGCATCTTCGCCCAGCTGGTCGGTCCAGCGGTCTATTTCAGTGGGCAGATCGATTAGTTCAAGAAAAGCCAGCAGAGCCTGACTTATCTCCCGGGCTGTTTTCTGGCCCCGGCTCTGCTCCTCCAGTTGCTCCAGAGGCATTACTATAGACTCCCGCCAACTGTTTAAGATGGGCAGTTCTTCATCTTCACCGCGAGTGAACGGGTTTTTCCAGCCTTTCCCTTTAATTCCGTAGGCCAGCACATAATTCTCCAGGATGTCGCATTCATCCCAGCTTAATCCAGCAAAACCAGTCTTCAGGTAGCGAAAAACATCTTCATATTTATATCTGCCCCGGGCGATCTCCAATGCCGACAGGATCAATTCTATTATGGGATTACCCATTATCTCACGCTTTTCATCCATAAAAAGAGGAATTCCATAATTGGCAAAAACCCGCTTTATAAGGCGCCCATAGGTTTCCATACTGTTGCATACTACCGTAATATCACGATAGCGGTAACCCTGCTCCCGAACCAGTTCCACCACCTGAGCCGCCAGGTGTTCCACCTCGGTATTGATGCTTTTAGCCGCAAAAACCTTAATTTCCGGGCATTCATTCTGATAAGGGTTAAAAGGATAAGCATAAAGCTCCTTTTCCAGATAGACCAAGGCCGGCTGTTTATAGTCCAAGCCAGCCGGGCCACAGATAGATATCATCTCCTGTTTTAATCCTCTCTTCCCAGCCAGATCCCTGATTTTCCTAAAGGTATACCAAGATAACTCAAAGATCTGGGCATCCCGTACATCCAGATTGGTATCAATGGTCAGAGATATGGTGGTTTCATGTGCCAGGGCCATAATCTCCTCTATGACTCTAAGGCTCTGAGAGGAAAAAGTGGTAAAGCTGTCAATCCATACCCGGGAATTAAGCAAGATACTGGAATCCTTTATCTTTTTAATCAAGAGGTTGATGTAATCTTCCATATCTATATAACGATCCTGCATATAGGAATTAAAAGACTGATAGAGGAGACCTATATCGTGGATTTTCTGATCCAAGGTGGTATCATCTTCCCTTAAAACCCGTTTTTCTAGGAGCTGTTCAGGAGTAATATCCTGCTGTTTTAATTCGGTAATTAAATCAGCCATATTTTCTACAAATCCCTGCTGCCTGCAGGCCCGGGAATAAATAGTCAATTCCCCCGCTTTTTCATTAATTATCCGTTTGAGGACCATGTTTTTGCCCTGTTTATTAATAAAAGTCTTGTTTTTCCCCCCGGTTTCATTTAAGATTCTTTTTCCCAACCTGCTGATGCTTAAGACCTCTACCCCCATAATCCCTGGGGTATCCAGGCTTTTCAAGAGATCCCTTTCTGCCTGCAAGGTATACTGCTCAGGCACCAGGAGTATCAGCTTCTCCCCGCTGTTGGCTTCCAGATTTTTCTTAATTTCCTCAAATATTTGATGAGTCT
Organism: uncultured Syntrophomonas sp.; assembly: GCA_964640845.1. Lineage (GTDB taxonomy): Bacteria > Bacillota > Syntrophomonadia > Syntrophomonadales > Syntrophomonadaceae > JAAYJK01. Next base: position 1,642 of record CAZXIR010000038.1, on the reverse strand, counting down.
TCCCTGCACCCGCTCTTCCAAGAATATATCTCACCGACAAACCGAATCACTCCCCTAACTCACCAAGACCGGGACTTAATGGCATCAACCAAGAACTAGAAACATATGTTCTATTATGCTAATAATTCTACTCTCACCCATCTATATCCTGCTACCATTTTCTAAACCAGAATCAATTATCATGTAAAGACACCATTAGGGTCAATCCCAGACGGCACACGGGTGGGAATACGGACCGCCCGGATCTCCCCTCTGCCAAGTGACTTCTGTCCCTCCTTGGTAAATGGATAGGCGGTTTTCTTCAAATTCCAAGCAGCTGCCGTTTCTTTGCATCAAATTCCTGCTGGGAAATGATGCCGCCTTCCATCAGTGCCTTGTATTTTTTGATTTCCTCAATGGCGTCCACAGGGGGTGCCATGGTTGTATGTGCCGCCTGTGCCCCCGCTGCACCAAGACCAATGGACTGCTCCGGTGCTTCTGGAAAGGCCACCGTCCCCAATGCAGCCACCATTTTTTCCAGTTCTCTGATGCTGTTCTGATAGGTGCTAAGGTAGTTGTTGACATCCGGGTGGTGACTATCAAATCGGGGGCCGTCCATGTCACATTTGATCACCTTCCAGTAGGGATGATCGAAATACAGCTCCACGTTAAAGGCCCGAAAGGGCTCCGCAACACTAAAAAGCGGCATCGGTGTGGAGTTATTTTGCTTGCCGTCATCCATCTTATCCATGGTACGAGCCATCTGCTTAGTCGTCATAAACTGGGAAATTTGCGGCGCAAGAGCCATGGCACGCTCCGGCACGGTGCTGGCATAACGGCGTATGCCCTTGGCTGAGCCCTCGAACAAAGGAGTTCTATCCTCTTTAATGGTAAAAGATCTCAGCTGCTTGCCCTCAAAGACAGTTTTGTCAGGGTTTTTGCTCATGCAGAACAGCTTGTTCTGATGATCAAAGATGATTTTAGTATCCCAAAGGCCGAAGTCAATCCGCTCGGAAATCACGAATTTATCTTTCAGCAGCTGGTTTTGATCGTGAAATGCTAAATATTCCTTGAAGCCCTGCATGGTCAGATTGTCTGCCTGGTCGCTCTCCATATCAATCTTGTTGTAACAGGTGTCACAGATGTATTCGCCCTCGATTTTCGATGGCAGAAACCACGAAATCTTGCCGCCGCAGATGGGGCAAGGGGGTTTTTTAGAAAATAAGCCCATATTCAGCTCCTCCTTTTGTTCGCATTATCTTGTTCCGCCGCCGCTGCTACCGCCGATGGAGCCGCCGCCCCCGCCAAGGGAAGCAAATCCACCGCCTCCGCCGCTGCGTTTTTCCTGCTCACGCCGCTGTTCGGCTTGTTTCATATTGCTGTAAAGCAAGTAGTGGTAGGAATAGGCGGCCGCCATGCTCCCGCTGTAATCGGTCAGCTCGGCGGAAATTTGTGGGTACAGCTCTTTCATCTGCTCCGTCACCTGATCGGCGATGCCAAACAGCATGGCATAGGTCAGCAGTTCCCTCCAAATCGGTATTTCCTTGACGCCGCGCTCGGCAACCAACGAAAAATCCGTCAAATACCGTTTTAGCCCCAGCAGCTCGCCCAGCTCCTGTTCGCCGGACGGTGTCAGATCGGTGAGCCTTGCCGGCATAACCCA
>CAZXIR010000037.1:15548-17488 GCA_964640845.1 uncultured Syntrophomonas sp. | reverse complement strand
AAGAACCCAACCCTGCATCATATTATTCCTCCCTTCCTGCATTTCTATTAAATATGTTACCTCTATAATACTCCATTTTTCCGTATTTTTATAATATTTTCTATAGATTCCTCTACTTATTATTATTAATTCTACCTAAAATAATGGTAAATATTCTGAGCCACAGTTACACTGAGGCCTGGCACTTGCCGAAGCTCTTCCAAGGTGGCCTCTCTTACCCGGGCGGCTGATCCAAAATGTGACAATAAGGCTTTTTTCCGTTGGGCTCCCACCCCCGGGATGTCATCCAAAGTCGATATTCTTAGTTTTTTCTGTCTTCTGTTGCGATTATACTCAATGGCAAAACGGTGGGCTTCATCTCTTAAACGCTGCAACAGCTTCAGTCCTTCATCACTTCTGGGGAGTTTAATTGACTCCGAACTGCCTGGCCGGTATATCTCTTCCTGCTTTTTAGCCAGGCTGAAAAGCGGAATGTCGGCCTGAACTTCACGCAATATTCGGGCCACAGCATTAACCTGCCCCAGACCCCCATCTATAAGAATCAAGTCCGGCTCGGGAAGAAAAGCAGTATTGCCTTTTCTGGCTTCCTCAAAGCGTCTCTGCAGGGTTTCAGCCAAGGATGCAAAATCATCATTTTGATCCTTTTTGATTTTAAATCGGCGATAAGCCTTTTTGTCTGGAGCCCCATCGGTAAAAACTACCATGGAAGCGGTAGTCTCCTCCCCGGAAAGATGAGAGATGTCATAACACTCTATACGCCTGGGTATCACTTCCAGTTTCAGGTTCCGGCTCAGTTTAATCAAACTATCCATGCCCGCCTGTTCCCGAGCTATCCTCTCCTGGTATAAAATTCGGGCATTTTCCTCCGTCAGGTCGAGGATTCTTTTTTTGTCTCCCCGTTGGGGAATAGCCAAGCGAACCGTTCGGCCGGTCTTTTCCTTTAACCACTTCTCCATCAGCTCGGTATCGGAAGGCAGAACATTGACCCATACCTGGGCCGGTATATCCTGCTTATCGTCATAGTAATGCTGTAAAAAGTACTGCATTAGCTCGGACTCATTTTCATCCATAGCCCGGTTCAACCAGGAAAGATAACGGTCAACTATCTTCCCGGAACGTATCCTAAAAAGTAATGCCAAAGCGTTCTTTTCCCCCGGCATAACCGCAATCATATCCAGGTTATAGGGTTTGTCGAAATCGATATTCTGTTTTTCATGTATTTTATGAATACTTGTTATCTGATCTCTCAGCCGGGCTGCTTTTTCAAACTCCAGCTCTGCGGCGGCTTGTTTCATGTCAGCTTCCAGTTGGCTTATTAATGATTTAACGTCCCCTTCCATAAACTTCAAGAGGGCATCTACCATGGCCCGGTATTGTTCCACTTCAACACCACCAGTACAAGGAGCCAGACATCTATTAATATCATGATTCAAGCAGGGCCGGGGGCGCTGTCTAAATACCCGACAAACCCGCAGGGGGAATATACCCGTGAGCAATTTCACAGTCTCCCTCAGTGAAGTCACATCAGTATAGGGGCCAAAGTAGCGCGATACCCCATCCTTCTTCTCTCTGGTAATATACATGCGGGGATATTTCTCGCCCAGACTGATTTTCAAGTAAGGATAGGTCTTATCGTCTCTTAGATCAATATTATATCGGGGCCGATATTCCTTGATCAGGTTGTTCTCCAAAATCAGGGCTTCTACTTCGGTAGCAGTAACGATATAATCGAAGTCGGTCACCCGATTCATCATCGCTCTTACTTTGGGATGCAATCGATCCGCAGCCTGAAAATAGGAACGCAAACGGCTGCGCAAGGCTATCGCTTTGCCCACATAGACTACGCGCCCTTCTGCATCTTTAAACATATATACTCCCGGCTGCTTGGGAACATTTTTCAATCTTTCTCTCACCGATCATCCATCCTTTGTTGTCACGGG
>CAZXIR010000037.1:11556-15448 GCA_964640845.1 uncultured Syntrophomonas sp. | reverse complement strand
GGGATGTCTCGCCTCAGAGATCCGCAGGCCACGAGAACCGTCCCCATGGTCACCTAACCTAGTACCTGTTGGAGGTATTTTCCGGTATAGGATTCTGGTACTGCAGCAACGTGTTCTGGAGAACCCTGGGTTACAATCTGGCCTCCCTGATCCCCGCCTTCTGGCCCGAGATCAATAATATAATCAGCTGATTTTATTACGTCCAAATTATGTTCGATTACCAGCACGGTATTGCCGTTATCTACCAGCCGATTCAAAACTCCCAACAGGTGCCGCACATCTTCTTTATGCAGTCCGGTGGTAGGTTCATCTAATATATACAGGGTTTTCCCCGTGGGCCTTTTGGAGAGTTCCGTGGCTAGTTTGACCCTTTGAGCTTCACCCCCGGAAAGGCTGGGAGCAGGTTGTCCCATACGAATATAACCTAATCCTACGTCTTGTAATACTTTCAGTTTGCGATGCACTTTGCTAATATTTTCAAAGAAATCTACCGCTTCATCTACAGTCATATCCAATACATCGGAGATGGTCTTACCTTTATATTTGATTTCCAGTGTTTCTCGATTATATCTTTTTCCTTTACATACTTCACAGGGAACATAAACATCAGGCAGAAAGTGCATCTCTATTTTTATTATCCCATCTCCCGAACATGATTCACAGCGGCCTCCCCGGACATTGAAACTGAATCGGCCTGGTTTGTATCCTCTTACCCGGGACTCGGTAACATTGGAAAATAGCTCTCTGATGCCATCGAAGGCTCCGGTATAAGTAGCCGGGTTGGAACGGGGAGTACGTCCAATCGGCGACTGGTCGATGTTAATTACCCGATCGATAGCCTCGATTCCTTCTATGGCCCGGTGCAAACCGGGCCGGTAGCGCAGTGAGGCTCGAGTGTGCTGGCGCGATAGCCTGCCCATCAGGGCCGGGTAAAGTATCTCTTGCACCAGAGTACTCTTACCTGAACCGGATACCCCGGTAATCACCACCAATTGGCCCAGGGGAATATCTACATCGATGTTCTTTAGATTATGCTGCTTAGCCCCTAATATCCGCAGTGTTTTACTATTTCCCACTCTCCTGCTGGTTGGAGTTGCTATCTGCCTCCGACCAGACAAATACTGAGCAGTAAGTGATTCTTCCACCTGCATGATATCTTCCACACTGCCGCAAGCAACTACCTGGCCTCCATGGATTCCCGCCAAGGGACCGATATCTATGATATGATCAGCATTTAATATAGTATCCTCATCATGTTCTACTACTATCACCGTATTACCAATATCCCGCAACCGTTTTAGGGTAGCCAGGAGACGATCATTATCCCGGGGATGCAGACCAATACTGGGTTCATCCAGGACATAAAGCACCCCCACCAGGCTGGATCCTACCTGGGTGGCCAGGCGTATCCGCTGGGCTTCTCCCCCGGAAAGACTGCCGGCCCCTCGATCCAGGGTCAGATAATCCAGCCCCACATCGATGAGAAAGTTTAATCTTGATTGAATCTCTTTGATAACCTGCCGAGCAATAAGGGCATCCTTCTCATTCAACTGCAGGTCCTCAAAAAAACTGAACGCCTGTTTAACAGCCATGGAAGTTATATCATTTATGGATTTACTCCCGATAAGAACCCACAGCATCTCCCTTTTTAAACGCTTCCCTTTACACTGCGGGCAGAGGCTGGTAGTCATATATTTTTCAATTTCTTCCCGAGAAGAATCAGATTTTGTCTCATGATAACGACGCTTAAGGTTATTCATCACCCCTTCATAACTGGAGCGAAAAGTCTGTTTCTCCCCATAGGAGTTGACATAATTGATTTTAAAGCGTTCCTCCCCATTTCCATACAATATGGTATTAAGCTGCTTTTTGCTTAACTCTTTTAAGGGAACGTCCATGGGTATCTGCTGCCGCTCGGCCATAGCGGAAAGGATCTGATTGTAATAGGTATATAAGTTGTTGGACCAAGGTACTACTGCTCCATCCTGCAGGCTTTTTTCCAGATTCAAAACCAGGTCAGGATCTAATTCCCTTTTTTCTCCCAGACCATCACATTCGGGACAGGCACCAAAAGGGCTGTTAAAAGAGAACATGCGAGGACTCAACTCGGGCAAGCTGAATCCGCAGTGGGGGCAGGCGTAAACCTCGCTGTATACCTTATCTTCTTCACTGCCGTCATCTTTAATAAGTTTGACTACTACACTACCTTCTCCCATTTCGAAGGCCAGTTCCAGCGACTCCGCTAGCCGGCTGCGAATTCCATCCTTTATCACCAGCCGGTCAATTACCGCACTGATATCGTGTTTTTTGTTTTTTTCCAGGTTGATCTCCTCGTCCGAAGTATACTCGTAGCCATCCACCATCACTCTTATGAATCCATCCCGGAACAGGTTCTGCAAAACTTTGCGGTGTTCGCCTTTCTGGCTTTTAATTACCGGAGCCAGTAGCTTGATTCGGCTTTTTTCTTCCAGCTGCAGCAAACTATCTACCACCTGATCTACGGTCTGTCTTTCAATAGGAACCTGACAATCAGGACAATGCGGTTTTCCCACCCGGGCATACATCAGGCGCAGATAATCATATATCTCAGTTACGGTGCCTACCGTTGAACGGGGATTATTGGAAGTTGATTTCTGGTCTATAGATATGGAAGGAGATAATCCTTCTATATAATCGACATCCGGTTTATCCATCTGGCCTAAGAATTGCCGGGCATAAGTAGATAGGGATTCCACATAACGGCGCTGGCCTTCACTGTAAATGGTGTCAAAAGCCAGGCTGGATTTGCCGGATCCAGACACTCCCGTAAACACCACCAATTTATCCCGGGGGATGGTTACATCAATGTTTTTTAGATTATGCTCCCGAGCCCCTTTTACATAGATATAATCTTTCACTATTATCTCTCCTATTTCTAAAACCAGATAGATTCTTGTTCTGCTTCCATTTCTAATGTTTCATGTAACATCAATAATTTCAGATACATAAGTTAATGTCTTTTCTTTTTTCGACCCTTTTTGGGCGGGTCCTGCAGCTGTTTAATCATGTCCCGAAGTTCTGCTGCCTTTTCGAAATCGAGCCTTTCAGCTGCACTAATCATCTCCTGCTGCATTTCTGCGGCTAATCTAAGCCGTTCTTCGCTTTTCATGGCGGTAAAATTGCTAATATCATATTCCGTCGGATCTTCTGCAATGGTAGCCTCGATAGACTGATAAACGGCTTTCTTTATACTCTCCGGAGTTATATTGTTAACCCGATTATATTCTATCTGCTTGTTGCGCCTGCGGTCGGTCTCGTCTATGGCCTGCCTCATGGAAGGGGTAATCCGGTCTGCGTACATAATTACTTCTCCTTCTACATTGCGCGCCGCCCGGCCGATAGTCTGAATCAGAGATCGTTCTGATCTCAGAAAGCCCTCTTTATCCGCATCCAATATGGCCACCAGAGCTACTTCAGGTAGATCCAGTCCTTCCCGCAACAGGTTAATACCTACCAGAACATCAAACACCCCGAAACGCAGTTCCCGCAAAATGTCCAGTCTTTCCAGGGCATCTATATCGGAATGCAGGTATCTTACTCGTATTTTAGCATCGGCCAAATAATCACAGAGATCTTCGGCCATCCTCTTGGTCAGGGTGGTGACCAAAACCCGAAAGCCTCGGGCTACTTTTTGCTGGATATTTTCCATCAAATCGTCAATTTGGTTCTGGGTTGGCTTGACCTGGATTTGCGGATCCACCAACCCGGTAGGTCGTATAATCTGTTCTGCTATCTTACTGCTGCGCTCCAATTCATAAGGCCCGGGAGTAGCGCTTACATATACCACCTGTTTAATTTTACTATTAAACTCTTCAAATTTCAGCGGCCGGTTATCCAGAGCGGAGGGCAGGCG
>CAZXIR010000037.1:0-11539 GCA_964640845.1 uncultured Syntrophomonas sp. | reverse complement strand
ATACCTCTGACCTGGGGAACTCCGATATGTGATTCATCCATAAACAAAAGATAGTCGGGAGGAAAAAAATCTATTAAAGTATAGGGAGCTTCTCCTGCTTTTCTCCCGGTGATATAGCGGGAGTAGTTTTCAATACCCTTACAATATCCTACTTCCTTGATCATCTCCAGATCATAGCGGGTCCTCTGCCCGATACGCTGGGCCTCTAAAAGCTGTCCGGTGCTTTTAAAGTGCTTTATCTGCTGCTCCAACTCCTGTTCTATCTCTTCTGCAGCCGCCAGCATATTATCCCGGGTAGTTACGAAATGTGATGCTGGAAAAATCATAACGTGCATCCGCTTGCCCAGAATTTCACCGGTCAGGGGGTTGAATTCTATCATGCGGTCTATTTCATCCCCGAAAAATTCAACTCTTATGGCTTTCTCTCCGCTAGACGCCGGGAATATCTCTACCACGTCACCTCGGACCCGAAATGTACCACGGAAAAATGCCACTTCATTACGCTCATACTGAATATGGACCAGATTTCTTAGCAGGTCATCCCGTGCCAAGGCCATCTGAGGCCGCAGGGAAATGGCTAGTTTATAGTAATCCTCGGGAGCCCCCAGGCCATAAATACAGGAGACACTGGCTATTATTATCACGTCTCTTCGTTCTAACAGCGAGGCTGTGGCCGAATGCCTGAGCTTGTCTATTTCATCATTTATGGAAGAGTCCTTTTCTATGTAGGTATCAGTGTGAGGCACATAAGCCTCGGGCTGGTAGTAATCATAGTAACTAATAAAGTATTCCACAGCATTTTCCGGAAAATATTGTTTAAATTCGGAATAAAGCTGCCCGGCCAGAGTTTTATTGGGTGCCATAACCAGAGCTGGCCGCTGAAGTTCTTCAATCATTCTAGCCATAGTGAAGGTTTTACCAGATCCGGTAACTCCTAATAATACCTGTTCTCGATTTCCACCAATTACCCCGTCCACCAGACTAGCGATGGCCTGCGGTTGGTCACCGGTGGCAGTATATTCTGAATGCAGTCTAAATTTGTTCATAATTATCTTTCTCCTAGATTGTCCACATGATATCCACATCCGTCTCGTGAACTACTTGGTCTATATTATACCAAACTGATGTTCGCAACGCATTATTCATATGATGCGAAAACTGCAGCATTCATCACCCACCTACGCTACCGCTTAGGAGGGTGTCTTCTGCCGCTCCAAGATAAATAATAACAAAAGTATTGGGAAAATCCCAATACTATAAATTGACATTTTTATATTATATCCATATCCTATATTACTCAGCCACAACATTGGTAATGATATTAAGAATCTCCTGCCTTTTTTCTTCCACTTTTTCAAAATTCATGGCTGCGGAATACAAGCGTTTCAAATTCTTCCTGGCTCTAGAGGCAGTTTCCAACTCCGCCTGGGCTTCCAGCAAAAGACTTTCGTATTGCCGCCTTAACCCAATTTGGTGCTGCTCCTGCGGCTCAGGGCATGATTCATCCAGGCATTCAGCCATATCAATCAGCCTATCCCCGGGACGGACTGAAATTTCCACATCACCAGCTTCGATAATGGCCAAGTGTAGATTGGTGATGATAACCATAATTACTCTTAGTGGATTTATCCCACAATGATAATACTCCACAAAACTCCCAGCGTTTCTTGCTCTAAACGCGATTTCGTTTATAACTTCTCCTGCTCCAGGGCCGCCTTTTAGCAGATACCTTATTTTACAGCGATTACTTAGCTCATCAACATAATTTATGACTCCTTCCGGAGTAACTGAGGTAGCAAAATAATGCTTTTCACCTGGCTGCTCTTTAAGGATTTCGTTTTCCAATCTTTCAATTAACTTATGCAGCTGGTATTCATTGATCTGCTCATCACGGAACCGCCTTGCTTCTTCTTTAATTATGGATGCCTGCTGTAAGATGTTGCCCGTCTGAAGTCCCTGCTTTTCAACCTCATCCACCAGTCCCATTATCTCTTCCCCATATTTTTTTATACCTGCTTCATCCAAGTGATCTGATAGATTAATAATGAAACCGGTGAGACCAGGATATTTCGGATCAATGGCTACCGGCAGATTTCCGTTTACTATCGCCGTTTCTATTTGGGCAATATATGCTCCCTCCGGATTCATAGGATCTTCGGCAGACATCCAGAACTCTACCTCATAACCCTGTTCTGAAAGAGAATCCCCCAGACACCTAATAAATGCAGACTTTCCTGACCCAGGCGCACCCTTAAGCACAAATACCTTTTTTACTCCCGCCAGTAACCCAGGGATAAATGTATAAAAACCTTTATCCGTATGGCTACTAGTAAACACATACCTGATCCTTCCCTTACCACCCAAATCTAAACCCCCCATTTACCTTACCCCGTATATTCATTATTAATATATTCGAAATAGTAATAAAAGGTGCCAGGAACCAAAAAAACCAACAATGGTGGTGCCAGGAACCTAACATTCTAACTTATTCTCCAGGAACTCAGATGAATAAGTTAGAATGTTAGGTTCCTGGCACCCGCCGAACTAAGTTGGTTTTTTTGGTTCCTGGCACCCGCCGACGTAAGTTAGTTTCTTAGGTTCCTGGCACCAGTGATTAGTCTTTTGACCAGGTTGAAGATTTTGTCTTCGGGCATTACGATGTATCTGGATATGGGTTCCTCAGGCACTGGGATTATGCCGGGGTCATCCAAGTAAGCTCCGGGCAGTTGAAGGTTTATTTCCTGATCCTCTCGCTTTATACGCAATGAAACGCTGCCCGCGGTACGAATCAGTTCTCTGGCTACCAAATAATGATCTACCTTTAATCCATTAACCATGAGGATAATGTCTCTCTCCACTATACCTGCCTGCTGAGCTGGGCTTCCGGGCTTCACGTTCATGATTCTTACTCCCTGGGAACTTTTTATATATAAAGGTTTATAATTTTCTTCCCGCATTCCTAACCAAATAACCAATTCATGGCCCAAGGGGGAAAACAAAGCTGCTGCTACGGTTATTACTGGGATATAACAGGAAAGACCGGCCAGAAACAAGAGGGTTAGGCTGTAAACAAACAGATTGCGTGAGGATTTCTTAACTCTTTGAACAGGTGTACTGGTGGTAGTTATTTCTCCATATCCCAATATGGCTACTACCGGCAAAAGGGTAAAGGTCTGGGCAGCCATCTCCGAATTCCCCTGCAATAAAGGCCACCATTGGGGCATGGACAAACCGTCCATGGGGTTAATACTGCCGACTCCTACCAAAACCATAAGGGGCAGCGGCCAGAACTTTTGCAGATTGAAGCCGCCTACAATCTGACCCTGTTTTTTTACATACAGCGGGATGGGATAACTATGACCGTTTATTAAAATCAGGAAGCTTTCGATCATATGCAGTATGGCTACCAGAGCTAGCAGATGAGGGACACTGATTAGGGGATAAGAAAACACCAAGCAGAATAAAGATAGAATTCCGGCCGCATATGCAAAGCATAAGAAACGCGGATTTATGAGCATAAGCAACAAGGCCAGGAGCCACAGATAAACAAGTCCAATGTTCTCCAGGTTTATTCCAATCATAATCAATAGTATGCTGCCTAGCAAACCACCGAAGATACCTACTATAGAAGATAAGCAGGCCGAACGCAGGAAAAGCCGGTGACTGGTTTTTATGAGCTTTTCGCTCATATTTTCCAGCCGTTTATACTGCCAGCAAACTATTGTGAAAAGAATCAAATATATGGATATAAAAAGGGGCGAGGTAATTGTTTCCAACATAACTCGCCCCATTAACAACAATATTCCGGTCAGCAGTTCCAAATATCATATCCTCCCAACTGGTGGGCCACGGGGACAGGTTCCTTGGCCCACAGTTTTAAATAATGGGTGGGCCAAGGAACCTGTCCCCGTGGCCCTGTCTTATTTCTTAAGTATCTCCACGGCTTTATTTAGTTGCAGGTCTTCACTGCTTTCGGCATCGTGGGCTACAACATAATCGGGAACGACACCAATCTCGTTAATATCTGTGCCGCTGGGAGTAAAATACTTTTGCGTGGTCAACTTTAAAGCTCCCCCATCTCGTAAAGGAAATACGGTCTGAACCAATCCTTTGCCGTAGGTAGTTGTTCCTACCAGCAATGCTCTGTGGTTATCCTGCAGAGCTGCAGCCAATATTTCCGAGGCGCTGGCACTATCCTGATTGACCAGCACTACTAAGGGAAGATCTGTTTTACCTGATGAAGCTTTATACACTTTTTTATTTCCTTTGGCATCAGCGGAGCTTACTACCTCATCGCCTTGGTCTAGAAAAATACTGGCGATATCAATGGCGGCCTCAAATTCACCCCCGCCGTTATTACGAAGATCAAGCACCAGACTTTTTATCCCCTCTTCATTTACCAACCGGTCCACGCTGGCTAGCATCTCCTGGGTTGATTGAGCATGGAACTGGCTAAGCCTGATATATCCTATGCCGCTCTCCTCATCAAGTACTTGTTCTTCTACGGAAGGTACGTTTATTATTTCCCGAATTATCTCGAATACATACTCCTTATTATCTGATTCACGATAGACGGTCAGCTCCAACTGGGTTCCGGGATCTCCTCTCATCAGAGTCGCTGCATCATCCTGGGTCATATTCATGGTGCTCTGCTCATTAATCTTGGTCACAATATCACCGTGTTTTATGCCGGCCTCATAAGCCGGGGTACCTTTTATGGGTGAATAAATAATTATTTTCCCCTCGTTATCCTGGAAAATATAGACTCCGATTCCACCAAATTTTGCTTCTAACCTGATCTTCAATTCCTGCCAGGTCTGCTTATCCAGATAAGTTGAATAAGGATCATCAAGCGCTTCTACTATGCCGGCAGCAGCCCCTTCCAACATCTGCCGGGAATCGATATTGTATAGCGACTGGGTATTTATCAACCCCACCACACTCATCAAGGTCCCCAACCCCATTGGATTTACGGTCAATATAAATATTAAGCCAGCTATGAAAAGTACCCCCAGAGTTGATAATATAAAATTTAGACCTTTTAATAAACCTTTTACTTGCTTACTCAAATCTTCACCACCACTATTATTCTATTATTAATCTATAGATTTTATGTTACTCCTGGTTAACCGGAAACACAATGCATCATTAACAGGTGATACCGCCGAGAGCAACTTGTGCTGAAACACCCGAATTCCAAAAGTATAACCAGGAAACAATATCCTGGTTACAGGTATGAGGTCGTTCTTTGGTATATGAGAGTTTTGCCTATTTCAGACAGCTTGTAATTTTGAGCGCAACTAAGAATCTCTTAGATCCCCCCTACGGGGACTACAAAGGTAGCTTCGGCGTTGCCTCAGGATGACATTACTTAAGTAATTGGTAATAACAAGATTAATAATGCAAAATCCTTACCTAATCAGACCTTAGAGAATATTACTTTATATAACTCATAGGATTAGTGGGATTTCCATTTATTCGAACCTCAAAATGCAGGTGAGGACCGGTACTCCAACCGGTACTGCCTACATAGCCGATCACCTGGCCTTTTTTTACTGTGGCTCCGGAGCTCACAGCAAATTTTGATTGGTGAGCGTATAGGGTTGACATCCCGGCGCCATGATCGATAATAATAGTCTGTCCATAACCACCCTGCCATCCAACAGATATCACCTTACCGGTGTCAGCGGCCACGATTTTGGCTCCCGACGGTGCTCCAATATCTACTCCGGTGTGCATTTTATTGGTTTTAAGTATAGGATGAAAGCGATTACCATAGGCAGAAGTTATAGTACTGTAACCCGGAGTGGGCCAGGTATAAACGCCGGTACCTATCTGTTCTCCTGATTGGGATCTTCTGATTAATTCTTCCAATTCTCGGGAAGTGCGTTCCAATTCATCCAGAGCTTTTTGATAACTGCTCTTTTCCAGCCTTACACTGTCCAGCAGTTCCTGTTTCTGATCGGTCTGAGTTGCTAATTGACTGCGTTGAGATTCTTGAACCTCCCGCATAGATACCAACTCTCTTTTGGTAATCTCCAGATCACTCTTTTTGATGTCCAATGCTCGCCTATGCTTATTAATAGAATCTATTAACTCCATATCTTGGTCTACCACATATTGCAGCAAATCGTAACGGGTTAGAAAATCCTTGATATTAGTAGCGGAGAATAGCACTTCCAGATAAGAAACATCCATCCCGTCTTCGTACATATAGAGCAATCGCTCACACAGATACTCGGTCTGTATCTGCAGTTCTTCTTCACTTATCTTGATCTCTTCTTCGGTCTTAAGGATATCCTCTTCCGTCTCTCCAATACGGGTCGCTAACATTTTGATTTGCTGTTCTTTATCAGCCATGTTTTGTTCCAGGTTTTGCAGCTGCCCCATAATGGAATTTTCCTGCTTTTTAACCTGACTGAGACTATCCTTCTGCGCTTCGATCTGCCGGCTTACATCCTGGAGTTTTTGCTGGGTTTCTTCAATATTATCTGCATACACCGGTATAATGGCAGTAATCATAAAACACATAGTTATCATCAGTGCTGTCAGTTTATTACCTATTTTCATTTAAGCCCCCCCTTATCCCCAGTACACATAAAGTATGAAAATTTTTGGCTATGCCCGACGGGCGGTCAAAGACCGCCCCTACATATACCTGCCTGAGATCCATATTAACGGTGCGAGTCTGTAGGGGCGACCTGTGGTCGCCCGCAATGATTACCAATTTTTCCGCGCATAATTCATTTTCGTGTGAATCTTCTATTACTGTCTCTTACTGGGTAATCAAAACCCCATTAAACGTCCAGGAACCGGTTGATAGAAATAGCGGCTCCAATAATACCCAGTACTGCTCCGGCAGCCAAAAGGTATAAATATAAGTGAATTAGAATACTGCTTCCGTTTACTAGGGGCATGAATAAAATGGTATCCACCCTGCTAAGTAAAGAACCATAGGCGGTGGCCAAAATAATAATCGATAACAGGGAACCGAGAGCCCCCAGACTAATTCCTTCAATTAATAAAGGCCAGCGAATAAACCAGTCGGTAGAACCAATCAGCTTCATCAGGTAAATTTCTTTTCTCCGGGCGAAAATCGCTAAACGGATGGTAGTAGCAATCAAGAAAACGGCTCCCAAGGCTAATAGCATAATGAAAACCACACTGACCACCCTTACCCAGCGGGCAGTAGAAAACAGTTGTTCAACGATTCCCTGACCATAATTTACTTTGTATATCCCGTTAATTTTCTCAATTGTGACCGCCAGGTCTGGGACATCATGAGGTTCAACAGCCTTTATCTCAAATGAGTCGGGCAGAGGATTCCTCCCCAGCGTACTCTCTAAATCATAGTTTTTCTTACCCAGGGATTCCTGCATATCCTTCAGGGCTTGTTGCCGGGAAACGAAGCTTATGGTCTCTATCCCGGACAGCTTTTCCAGTTCCTTCTGAACAGCTTGGATTTCATCATGCTCCAGATCTTGATCGAGATAAGCCATTATCTCTACATCCGACTCCAGATTGGCCAAAAATGTACTGGTATTAAGAGTTATCAATACTGACATACCCAGTATTAAGATGCAGATAGCTATAGTGCTGACTGTAGCAATGCTTAAAAGATGATTACGGGCTACAGATTTAAATGCTTCGCGAAAAAAATATTTTGCATTTCTTAGCATAATGTACGTTCTCCCGGGGTTATATCTGAATAAACCCTTCCGCCTTCTAGACTGATAACCCTTTTGTGGGCCGCCTTAACCAGTTCTGCGGCGTGAGTAGCCATGATCACCGTGGTACCTTTACGATTAATATCCGAAAGCAGTTCCATAATCTCTTGCGCAGTGTGCATGTCCAGATTGCCGGTCGGTTCATCGGCTATTAATAATAAGGGCCTATTGGTCAGAGCCCGAGCTATTCCCACTCGCTGCAATTCTCCTCCGGAAAGTTCACTAGGAAAGGAATTTTCTTTGCCCTGCAATCCTACCATCTTTATCACTTCAACGACCCGACTTTTTATATCCCTGCGATTAGCTCCCACTACCTCCATGGCAAAGGACACGTTTTCATACACCGTCTTATTTTCCAAAAGCTTGAAATCCTGAAAAACTACCCCGATGTTTCTGCGCAGAACCGGTATTTCACTTCTTTTCATGCGTACCAAGCTGCGGGAGGCTACAAAAATCTGGCCTCGACTGGGAATCTCCTCTCTATAAAGCATCTTTATCAAGGTAGATTTTCCCGCTCCGCTGGGTCCCATCAGGAAAACGAATTCTCCTGCATCTATTTTTAACGAAATATCATTTAACGCCTTGACTCCATTGGCATATATTTTGGAGACGTTATAAAACTGAACTAGCATAGATTAACCTCCAAATAAAAAAACCACCTCAGAAAGGTGGTTCTACAAAAATATAGAAAATCCTCTTTTATTTCTTAACAAATACTTAGTAATTCTCGGACTTTTTGTACTATTTTATCAACAGTAAGACCATAATGTTGTAATAACTCTTCTGGACTTCCCGATTGTCCGAATTGATCTTCAATCCCCAAGCGCAATACTGGTACCGGGCAGTATTGACTGACTACTTCACAAACCGCACTGCCCAGACCACCAATAATACTGTGTTCTTCGGCGGTCAGGATCGCACCGGTTTCCTTAGCCTTCCTGATTACCAGTTCCTGATCCAGTGGCTTTATAGTGTGCATATCGACTACGGAAACCCTTATCCCTTCGACAGCCAATAACTCTGCAGCCTGTAAGGCTTTTTCCACCATGATGCCACAGGCGATTATGGTGGCGTCTTTTCCATCTTTGAGTTCAATGCCTCGGCCTATCTGCAGCTTGATATCATCTTCATAAATTTGTGGCACGGCCAGTCTGCCCAGCCTTAAATAGGCAGGACCTCTTCTTTTATAAAGTTCCATCATAACTTGGCGAGTACTATTCCCATCCGCCGGCACCACCACACACATTCCAGGTATACTGCGCATTAATGCCACGTCCTCCACCGACTGGTGTGATCCTCCATCTTCGCCCACGGTTATACCAGCATGGGTAGCACATATTTTTACATTCAGATCCGCATAAGCTATGGAGTTTCTTATCTGTTCAAAAGCTCGGCCGGTTGCAAAAACGGCAAAGGTACTGGCAAACACTGCTTTTCCTGCCGCCGCCAGACCAGCAGACATACCCATCAGATTTTGTTCCGCTATACCTGCATTAATAAATCTTTCCGGGAATACTTTGGCGAATTCCGCAGTTTTGGTTGATTTCGACAAATCTGCATCGAGTACCACTATATCATGATATTTTTGTCCTAATTCTAATAAGGCCTTTCCATAGGCTTCTCTAGTTGCCTGCTTTTTCAAGCATATTCCTCCCATCTAAGCCTGACTGGTTAATCTAAACCAGCTCAGCCAGCGCTTTTTCCGTTTCCTCTTTATTGGGGGCAGTTCCATGCCATTCCACCCTATCTTCCATAAAAGAACAGCCTTTGCCCTTGGTAGTAGCAGCTACAATTACCACCGGCTTGCCCTTAATATTCCTCGCACTATTAAGGGCTTTCATAATCGCTCTGATGTCGTGTCCATCAATGCTCATAACTTCCCAGCCAAAAGCTTTGAACTTATCACTGATGGGCTCCGGTGACATAACTTCGGTTATCCTGCCATCTATCTGCAAGCCGTTATTATCTACAAACAGCAGAAGATTGTCCAATTTATAGTGAGCTGCAGCCATACTGGCTTCCCACACCATTCCTTCTTCCAGTTCCCCGTCACCAACCATGGCATATACCCGGTAATTCTTTTTATCCATCTTTCCGGCTAAAGCCATTCCCACTGCCCAGGATATCCCCTGACCCAGGGAACCGGTAGAAGCCTCTACCCCAGACAGTTTTCTTTTATCTGGATGTCCCTGCAACGGACTGCCCATTTTTCTGAGGGTCATCAGCTTATCCAGGGGAAAATAACCCCGCTGGGCCAAAGCAGCATATAGAACTGGTGCAGCATGGCCTTTACTCAAAACAAAACGATCCCTATCTTTCCAATCCGGTCGAGCAGGATCGATATCCATCTCCCAGAAATAAAGACAGGCCACTATATCTGTGGCACTTAAAGAACCTCCAGTATGGCCCGAACCCGCTTCACAAAGCATAGAAACGATATGCCTTTTCATAGCCAACGATTCCTCTGCCACCTCTTGTACCTTTTGGTCATTAATCTCTTTCACTTTATCCTCCTCTATAGCTTGTTCTTAAGCATCAGTAAGGCATAGATGAAAGCATCCAGCTCTCCATCCAGCACTGCCTGAACATTGCCAGTCTCAACATTGGTACGATGATCTTTGATCAGATTAAAAGGATTTAGGGTATAGGTTCTTATTTGACTGCCCCAGGCAATCTCCTTATGTTCACCTTTTAAATCTTCCCGACTGCTATCCATTTCCTTCTGTTTTAGTTCGTACAGCCGAGCGGTTAATATTTTCATAGCTGCCATACGATTGGAAAGCTGGGATCGTTCATTCTGGCACTGTACCACTATCCCACTGGGAATGTGGGTTATGCGTACCGCAGAATCAGTTTTATTTACATGTTGTCCGCCGGCTCCCCCTGATCGGTAAGTATCTATACGCAGGTCTTCGGTATTTATATCAACTTCTACCTCTTCATCGATATCCGGCAGGACTGATAAGGAGGCAAAGGAAGTATGTCTGCGACCTGATGAATCAAATGGGGAAATCCTGATCAAGCGGTGTACGCCCTGTTCACATCTTAGTTTCCCATAGGCGTGATCGCCGGTTACCAAGAAGGTAACGCTTTTCACCCCGGCTTCATCCCCGGCTAGCAGATCCATAATTTGAACTTTGTAACCTGATGCTTCTGCCCAGCGCGTATACATTCGCAAAAGTATTTCTACCCAATCCTGGGCTTCTGTCCCGCCAGCACCGGCATGGAGTGACACAATAGCATTATTGTGATCATGCTCTGAGGAAAACAAAAACAGGAGTTCAAATTGTTCAAATTTCTCCTGTACTTGTTCTAGTTCTTGAATCGTATCGCTTATTAATTCCTCTTCTTTTTCTTCCTCTGCTATCTCCAGCATATCCTTGATGTATTCGATATTATTATACAGGTCCTGATACTTTTTAACGATATCCTGTAAATCGCTTATTTCTTTTAGTATGCCCTGAGCCTGCTGGTTGTCATCCCAGAAACCGGGCTTTATGGTCTTTTCCTGTAATAATTCGATCTTCTCCTTTTTGCTATCGATGTCAAAGAGAAGCCCTCATTTCCCGCAGACGGTTCATCATATATGAGCAAACGCTCCTGGGGTCTTCAATCAATGCCATCTCCTCCTATCTGCTTTAATTTAAAATTTTTCTCTCTTGATTTCCCTGCGAGAACCCCAACACAACTGGTTTGGATGCATAAATATGTAGGAGCCGTTTGATGCAGCATGGAAGCAACACCCTGCGAAGCCGAACGACGAAAGGGGGCGAGCCCTACGGGGCGAGAGGGCCTATGAGCGGAGCGATTTT